>NZ_JAKZGV010000005.1:0-753 GCF_022557375.1 Shewanella sp. MM_2022_3 | reverse complement strand
TGCTGCCGGCGTTATGCACCACACTGCTGCCGGCGACGGTGAAGCTGACCACGCTGGTATTGCCCGCTTCATCGTTAGTTAACACGTTGCCGCTGGCGACGGTGTCCTCAACGACAGTTTTGCTGTCATCTGCTGAATCTGTCAGTCTGGCCAGATCTTGCCCAGAAGTGCTATTTCCTGCTTGATCTGTAACAACAGCCGTGATTACTAGATTAGTACCGATGGCTGGAGCGATGATTCCGAGTTGTAAGCCATTATTTAAAATTTCTTGAGTGACTAGCCCATAAAATAGGGTGTTACCCGCTTGATCTGTAACTATTAATAGATCACCGATCGAGGTGCCAAGCCCCACAGTAACGGTGATATTTACCGGTCCTGTTAATTCAGTAGGATTAATGAAGCCATCGTTATTTAAGTCTTCATCAATAGTAACTGTCGGTGCAGCGGCAGATTGAGTATCAATCACCACATCTTGGGTAACAGTTTTGCTGTTGCCGGCCACGTCGGTGACGGTGGCGCTGACAGGGTAAGTGCCGTCAGGCAGCACAGTACCGGTCAGGTCGACGCTCCAGTTACCTTGCGCATCAATCACTAAGCCGTTGGCGGTGGTGTAAACCACACCATTGATGGTGACGGCTAAGGTGCTGTTGTCACCTAAATCGACAGTACCTTTGAAAATCAGAGTGTTGTCGTTGGTGATAAAGTCACTGCTGGAGCTGCCAGTGTCTTGGGTGATGGCGGTGATGGCCACGG
>NZ_JAKZGV010000059.1:0-24762 GCF_022557375.1 Shewanella sp. MM_2022_3 | reverse complement strand
CGTGTAGAGCGTGGTATCGTTAAAGTGGGCGACGAAGTAGAAATCGTTGGTATCCGCACGACTTCTAAAACAACTTGTACTGGCGTAGAAATGTTCCGTAAGCTGCTTGACGAAGGTCGTGCAGGTGAGAACTGTGGTATTTTATTACGTGGTACTAAGCGTGATGACGTAGAACGTGGTCAAGTATTATCTAAGCCAGGTTCAATCAACCCACACACTACTTTTGAATCAGAAGTTTACGTTCTGTCAAAAGAAGAAGGTGGTCGTCACACTCCATTCTTCAAAGGCTACCGTCCACAGTTCTACTTCCGTACAACTGACGTAACCGGTACTATTGAACTGCCAGAAGGCGTAGAGATGGTAATGCCTGGTGACAACATCAAGATGGTTGTTACGCTGATTTGCCCAATCGCGATGGACGAAGGTTTACGCTTCGCAATTCGTGAAGGTGGCCGTACAGTAGGCGCTGGTGTTGTAGCTAAGATCATTGCGTAATAGCAATTGTGATTAGAAAAAAGGAAGCTTAGGCTTCCTTTTTTATTTTGGGCTGGTGTTATTCTGAAATTTGTGTAAAATGCTCGCCACTCTGACGTTGAATAGTTTTTGATGACTATTTACACAGCGGGCTTGAAATCTGATTTCAGATGAGTATAATGGCCCCCTCGTTAACCTAGGTTAACGAATTAAATGACAAGTATTTGAACTTATCATTATCATAGCGGCTCCGATTGGGAGTCGAACGGTTAAATCATCTCGCTCTGCTTTTCCAGTAAGGAAGAAGCTAGAGGGTGATTTTTTATGTGTCCATTTTAGGAGCTCTGGTCAATGCAGAACCAAAGAATCCGTATCCGCTTAAAAGGGTTTGATCATCGCTTAATTGATCAGTCTACAGCGGAAATCGTTGAAACTGCTAAGCGTACTGGCGCCCAAGTACGTGGTCCTATTCCACTACCTACGCGCAAAGAGCGTTATACCGTTTTGATCTCTCCGCACGTTAATAAAGATGCTCGTGACCAGTACGAATTACGTACTCACAAGCGCCTGGTTGACATCGTAGAGCCAACTGAAAAGACTGTAGACGCTCTAATGCGTTTAGATCTTGCGGCTGGTGTCGACGTACAGATTAGCTTGGGTTAATTGAGATCCTTAGAAGAGGTTTGAGAGATGGCTATCGGTCTTATTGGTCGTAAAGTTGGTATGACTCGCATCTTCACTGAAGATGGTGTTTCTATACCTGTTACAGTAATTGAAGTTGCTGGCAACCGTGTTACTCAAGTGAAAACTTTAGAAACTGACGGCTACCGCGCACTTCAAGTTACTACTGGTACCAAAAAAGCCAATCGCATCACTAAACCAGAAGCAGGTCACTTTGCTAAGAGCGGCGTAGAAGCCGGTCGTGGACTGTGGGAACTGCGTCTGGCAGACGGTGAAGGCGAAGGCATTGAAGTTGGTGCTGAGCTAAACGTAGGTATCTTCGCTGATGTAGCGAAAGTTGACGTTACTGGTCAATCAAAAGGTAAAGGCTTCCAAGGCGGCGTTAAGCGTTGGAACTTCCGTACTCAAGATATGACGCACGGTAACTCTTTGTCGCACCGTTCGAACGGTTCTATCGGTCAGAACCAAACGCCTGGTCGCGTATTTAAAGGCAAGAAAATGTCAGGCCATATGGGTGCCGAGCGTGTTACTACTCAAAATCTAGACGTTGTACGTGTAGATGTTGAACGTAACCTGCTACTGGTTAAAGGTGCTGTTCCGGGCGCAACTAATGGCGACCTGATCATCAAGCCTGCAGTTAAAGCTTAAGGTCTGAGGAGATAGTAATGGAATTGGTATTGAAAGACGCGCAAAGCGCTCTTGAAGTTTCCGAAACTACCTTCGGCCGTGACTTTAACGAGGCACTGGTTCATCAGGTAGTTGTAGCATACGCTGCAAACGCGCGTCAGGGCACTCGTGCTCAAAAGACTCGTGCGGAAGTAACTGGCTCTGGCAAAAAGCCATGGCGCCAAAAAGGCACTGGCCGCGCTCGTGCGGGTGGTGTTAAGGGCCCAATCTGGCGTGGCGGTGGCGTAACTTTCGCTGCTAAAACTCAAGATCACAGCCAAAAAGTTAACAAGAAGATGTACCGCGGCGCGCTGAAAAGCATTCTGTCTGAACTGGTACGTCAAGACCGTCTGGTTGTTGTTGAATCATTCAGCGTTGAAGCTCCTAAAACTAAAGAGCTGAAAGCTAAACTGAAAGCAATGAACTTAGAAGACGTGTTAATTGTGACTTCAGAAGTTGACGAGAATTTATTCTTAGCAGCTCGCAACCTGTACAAGGTTGACGTTCGTGACGTTGCAGGTCTAGACCCAGTAAGTCTGATCGCGTTCAACACAGTGCTTGTGACTGCTGATGCAGTTAAGCAAATCGAGGAGATGCTAGCATGATGATCCGCGAAGAACGTTTGCTAAAAGTAATTCTGGCACCTCACATCTCTGAAAAGAGCACTGTGAATGCTGAGAAGCACAACACTGTTGTTTTCCGCGTAGCTATCGATGCAACTAAAGCTGAAATTAAAGCTGCTGTTGCTAAGCTATTTGAAGTTGAAGTCGAATCAGTTCGCACTTTAGTGAGCAAAGGCAAAACTAAACGTACTGGTGGCCGTACTGGCCGTCGTAGCGATTGGAAAAAAGCCTACGTGACTTTAGCTGCTGGTGCTGATATCGATTTCGTCGGCGGCGCTGAGTAAGCAAAGGAGAATTATCATGGCAGTTATTAAGTGTAAGCCAACCTCTCCAGGTCGTCGCCACGTTGTTAAAGTGGTGAACTCTGACCTGCACAAGGGTAAACCTTTTGCTGGCCTGTTGGCGAAAAAATCTAAAAGTGGTGGCCGTAACAATACTGGCCGTATCACTGTTCGTCACGTTGGTGGCGGTCACAAGCAGCACTACCGTTTAATCGACTTTAAACGCGATAAAGATGGTATCCCTGCAAAAATTGAGCGTCTGGAATACGATCCAAACCGTACTGCGCACATCGCTCTAGTACTGTATGCGGATGGTGAGCGTCGTTACATCCTTGCTGCCAAAGGCATGCAAGCTGGCGACAAAATCCAGTCTGGTGTTGAAGCCGAAATCAAAACCGGTAACGCAATGCCACTGCGCAACATTCCAGTAGGTTCTGTTGTGCACGCTGTAGAAATGAAGCCTGGT
This sequence comes from Shewanella sp. MM_2022_3, assembly GCF_022557375.1. Lineage (NCBI taxonomy): Bacteria > Pseudomonadati > Pseudomonadota > Gammaproteobacteria > Alteromonadales > Shewanellaceae > Shewanella > Shewanella sp. MM_2022_3. The sequence continues at coordinate 21,571 of NZ_JAKZGV010000059.1, read as the reverse complement.
AAAGGTGCTCAGATCGCGCGTTCAGCGGGTGCTTATGTACAAGTTGTTGCTCGTGATGGCGCATATGCCACTTTACGTCTTCGCTCTGGCGAAATGCGCAAAGTGCCAGTTGATTGCCGCGCAACATTTGGTGAAGTTGGTAATGCCGAACACATGCTACGCCAGTTAGGTAAAGCAGGTGCTAAGCGCTGGAGAGGCGTTCGCCCAACAGTTCGCGGTGTTGCAATGAACCCGGTAGACCATCCACACGGTGGTGGTGAAGGCCGTACTTCTGGTGGTCGTCACCCAGTGACTCCATGGGGTGTGCCAACTAAGGGTTATAAGACTCGTAGTAACAAGCGCACTGACAAGTACATCGTACGTCGTCGTAATAAATAGTAAGAGGATTCGCCATGCCACGTTCTCTCAAGAAAGGTCCCTTCATTGACCTGCACTTGCTGAAGAAGGTAGAGAAAGCGATGGAAGCAGGTGACAAGAAGCCTATTAAGACTTGGTCACGTCGCTCTATGATCATTCCAAATATGATTGGTTTGACCATCGCTGTCCATAATGGTCGTCAGCACGTTCCTGTGTTCGTAACTGACGAAATGATCGGCCACAAACTTGGTGAATTCTCACCAACTCGCACTTATCGCGGCCATGCTGCTGATAAGAAAGCGAAGAAGCGTTAATACGGGAGGAATAAGATGGAAGTTTTAGCTAAACATCGTTTTGCCCGTACGTCTGCGCAGAAGGCTCGTCTCGTTGCTGATCAAATTCGCGGTTTGCCTGTTGCTAAGGCCCTCGAAATTTTGACTTTCAGCCCAAAGAAAGCCGCCGTACTGGTTAAAAAAGTACTTGACTCAGCTATCGCAAACGCCGAACACAACGAAGGCGCGGATATTGATGAGCTAAAAGTAGGCGCCGTCTTCGTTGACGAGGGTCCAACTATGAAGCGTATCATGCCACGTGCTAAAGGCCGCGCTGATCGTATCATGAAGCGTACCAGCCACATCACTGTGGTTGTATCAGATCGCTAGGAGAGAGCAATGGGACAGAAAGTACATCCTAATGGTATCCGTCTGGGTATCACCAAGCCTTGGATCTCTACCTGGTACGCAGATAAGTCAGATTATGCAAATAACCTGAACAGCGACTGGGAAGTGCGTAAGTATCTTGCAGACAAACTGCAAGCTGCGTCAGTATCTAAGATTGTTATTGAACGCCCAGCGAAAAGCATCCGCGTTACTATTCACACTGCCCGTCCAGGTGTTGTGATTGGTAAGAAAGGTGAAGACGTTGAAGTATTGCGTGCTGCCGTTTCAAAACTGGCTGGCACTCCTGCTCAAATTAACATCGCTGAGATCCGTAAACCTGAGCTAGATGCCAAGTTAGTTGCTGACTCAATTGCACAGCAATTAGAGCGTCGTGTAATGTTCCGTCGCGCGATGAAGCGTGCGGTACAAAACGCAATGCGTATTGGTGCTCAAGGTATCAAAGTTGAAGTTAGTGGCCGTTTAGGCGGTGCTGAGATTGCGCGCTCTGAGTGGTATCGCGAAGGTCGTGTACCTTTGCACACACTGCGTGCTGATATCGACTATTCAACCTCTGAAAGTCACACTCAATATGGTGTGATTGGTATTAAAGTTTGGATCTTCAAAGGTGAAGTTCTGGACGGAATGCTGCCACAGATTGAAGAGCCGAAACAGCAGCAACCTAAGCGCAAGCCTCGTGGTAAATAGGAGAGCCGGCAATGCTGCAACCTAAACGTATGAAGTTTCGCAAGATGTTCAAAGGCCGCAACCGCGGTCTAGCGAACGGTACCGAAGTTAGCTTTGGTACTTTTGGTCTGAAAGCAGTCGGCCGTGGTCGTTTAACTGCTCGTCAGATCGAGTCTGCACGTCGTGCCATGACACGTCACATTAAGCGTCAGGGACAAATTTGGATTCGAGTTTTCCCGGACAAACCTATTACCTCTAAGCCTCTTGAAGTGCGTATGGGTAAAGGTAAAGGTAACGTTGAATACTGGGTATGTCAGATTCAACCTGGTAAGGTTCTTTATGAGATGAATGGTGTTTCTGAAGTGATCGCTCGTGAAGCGTTTGCTTTAGCTGCTGCCAAGCTTCCAATCAAGACTACCTTCGTAACTAAGACGGTGATGTAATGAAAGCGAGCGAACTAAGAGAAAAGAGCGTTGAAGAACTGAACGCTGAACTACTTGGTCTGCTGCGTGAGCAGTTCAACCTGCGTATGCAACACGCCACTGGTCAGTTGACTCAGACTCATCAACTGAAATTGGTGCGCCGTAATATTGCGCGCGTTAAGACCATTATTACTTCTAAGGCGGGTGCATAATGTCTGATAAAATCCGTACTTTGCAAGGTCGTGTCACTAGCAACAAAATGGATAAAACCATTACTGTCGCTATCGAACGCCAAGTGAAACACCCAATCTATGGGAAATACATTAAGCGTACGACTAAGATCCATGCACATGACGAAGCTAATCAGTGCAATGAAGGTGACGTAGTCGCGATTCGCGAATGTCGTCCTTTGTCTAAGACTAAGTCTTGGACCCTGGTTGAAGTAGTATCAAAGGCCTAATAATATTAGGCATTTAGGTAAACGGCTCCAGTATTTGGGGCCGTTTGTTTTTTAATACTATACATTCCATATTTATGGTGTTATATTTGCGCCCCATTTTTGACTAAATTCAAAGCAAAAATGGTGTTTATAGTCCCATAGTGGGAATTGTGTAGTAACGATAGCGGAGCACTTAAAATGATCCAAATGCAATCGACTCTTGACGTCGCATGTAACAGCGGCGCACGCAGAGTTCAGTGTATTAAGGTCTTGGGTGGCTCTCATCGTCGTTATGCCGGTATCGGCGACATTATCAAAGTTTCTGTTAAAGAAGCAATTCCTCGCGCTAAAGCGAAGAAAGGTGATGTGTATAACGCGGTGGTAGTCCGTACTAAGAAAGGCGTACGTCGTCCAGACGGTTCTGTCATTCGCTTCGATCGGAATGCAGCTGTTCTTTTGAACAACAACCTGCAGCCGATTGGTACTCGTATCTTTGGACCAGTGACACGTGAATTGCGTAATGAGCAATTTATGAAAATTGTCTCGCTGGCACCAGAAGTACTGTAAGGAGCTTCAAAATGGCAGCTAAAATCCGTCGTCAAGACGAAGTAATCGTATTAGCAGGTAAAGACAAGGGCAAGCGTGCTAAAGTTGCTCAAGTATTACCTACTGGTAAGTTAATTGTTGAAGGCATCAATCTTGTCAAAAAACACCAAAAGCCAAACCCACAACTGGGTGTAGCCGGTGGTATTGTTGAGAAAGAAGCACCGATTCAAGCATCAAATGTTGCGATCTTTAACCCTGTCACTGGCAAGGCGGATCGTGTTGGTTTCCGATTTGAAGACGGCAAAAAAGTTCGTTTCTTTAAATCGAACAGTGAACTCGTTAAGTAACTGGAGTAAACGATGGCGAAACTGCATGATAAATATCAAGAGACTGTTGTCGCTGAACTGACTCAAAAGTTCGGTTATACCAGTGTCATGCAAGTCCCTCGGATTGAGAAAATCACCCTGAACATGGGTGTTGGCGAAGCCGTTGCAGACAAAAAAGTTATGGAACATGCTGTCCGTGACATGACTGCAATTGCTGGTCAAAAACCAGTAGTAACTGTTGCTCGTAAATCAGTTGCTGGTTTTAAAATCCGTGAAGGCTACCCTATTGGCTGTAAAGTGACCCTGCGCGGTGAGCGTATGTGGGAATTCTTAGAGCGTTTAGTTGACATCGCAATCCCACGTATCCGTGACTTCCGTGGTCTGAGCGCTAAAGCGTTCGATGGCCGTGGTAACTACGCGATGGGCGTGCGTGAGCAGATCATTTTCCCAGAGATCGATTACGATAAAATCGATAAAATTCGCGGTATGGATATTGTTATCACTACCTCTGCGAAGACTGATGAAGAAGGTCGTGCTTTGTTAGACGCTTTTAACTTCCCATTCAAGAAATAAGGGTAGCGTAATGGCAAAAACATCAATGAAAGCACGTGAAGCAAAGCGTGCACAGCTCGTAGCTAAGTTCGCTGAAAAGCGTGCTGCTCTGAAAGTGATTATTGCAAGTCCAGCTTCTTCTGATGAAGAACGTTGGGATGCAGTATTAAAGCTGCAAGCTCTACCACGTGATTCCAGCGCATCGCGTCAACGCAATCGTTGTAATCAAACTGGTCGCCCACATGGTTTCCTACGTAAGTTCGGTTTAAGCCGTATCAAATTACGTGAAGCAACCATGCGTGGTGAAGTTCCTGGCCTGCGTAAGGCTAGCTGGTAAGCACTTGTCACGGAGTAAGCTAATATGAGCATGCAAGATCCTATTGCGGATATGTTAACCCGTATTCGTAACGGCCAAGCTGCTAACAAAGTATCTGTGAAGATGCCTTCTGCTAAGCTGAAAGTCGCTATTGCGAAACTGCTTAAAGAAGAAGGTTACATCGCGGATTACGCCGTAGCAGATGAAGCCAAGCCTGAATTGGAAATTACCTTAAAGTACTTCCAAGGCCAACCAGTCGTTGAGACTATCCAGCGTGTAAGCCGTCCAGGTCTTCGTATTTACAAAGGTAAAAACGAACTTCCTAAAGTGATGGGCGGACTGGGTGTCGCAATTGTGTCCACTTCTAAAGGCCTGATGACTGATCGTGCCGCCCGCCTTGCAGGCATGGGTGGCGAGGTTATCTGCTACGTAGCATAAGGAGCTAGGAATGTCTCGTGTAGCAAAAGCACCAGTATCTATTCCAGCTGGCGTAGAGGTGACCTTAAACGAACAGACCCTGACCGTCAAAGGCGCGAAAGGAAGTCTGACTCGAGTGATCAACAATGCGGTCAATGTTGTTATTGAAGGTGGCGTGATTAAATTCCTTCCTGTTGAGGGCGCAGTTGGCGCTTGGGCACAGGCTGGTACAACACGTGCATTAGTAAACAACATGGTTGTTGGTGTATCTCAAGGTTTTGAGCGTAAATTAAAGTTAGTTGGCGTTGGTTACCGTGCGAAACTCGTCGGTGCAGACATTGACCTTACTTTAGGTTTCTCTCATCCGTTAGTACACAAACTGCCCGCAGGCGTTACTGCAGAGTGCCCTAGCCAAACTGACATCGTCCTACGTGGCGTTGATAAACAGTTAATTGGCCAAGTCGCTGCTGAGATTCGCGGATATCGTCCACCAGAGCCATACAAAGGCAAGGGTGTTCGCTATGACGACGAAGAAGTACGCCGTAAAGAGGCTAAGAAGAAGTAGGTAACGCGATATGGATAAGAAAACATCTCGCTTACGTCGCGCTATTCGCGCTCGTAAGAAGATCCAAGAGCTGGGCGTGAACCGTCTGGTTGTACATCGTACACCGCGTCACATTTATGCTCAGGTGATCAATCCTGAAGCTCAGGTGGTGGCAGCTGCTTCAACCGTGGAAAAAGCGGTTAAAGAGCAACTGAAGAGTACCGGTAACGTAGACGCGGCTAAAGCAGTAGGTAAATTTATTGCTGAGCGCGCGATCGAAAAAGGCGTAACGACAGTTGCGTTCGATCGTTCTGGTTTCAAGTATCACGGTCGTGTAGCTGCTCTAGCAGATGCTGCTCGTGAAGCTGGCCTCCAGTTCTAAGGGGTTATAAAAATGGCTAAATTAGAAGCTCAGCAAAAAGACGATCTGCAAGAGAAATTAATTGCAGTTAATCGTGTTTCTAAAGTAGTTAAGGGCGGTCGTATCTTTAGCTTCACAGCACTGACAGTAGTGGGTGATGGTAATGGTAAGGTCGGCTATGGCTATGGTAAAGCGCGCGAAGTTCCAGCAGCAATTCAAAAAGCTATGGAAAAAGCCCGTCGTAACATGGTGACCGTTGAGTTGAATGCAGGTACTCTGCATCACCCAGTTAAAGGTCGTCATACTGGTTCACGTGTATACATGCAACCAGCATCACAGGGTACCGGTATTATCGCCGGTGGCGCAATGCGTGCCGTATTGGAAGTTGCAGGCGTTCATAACGTTCTGTCTAAAGCATACGGTTCTACTAACCCGATCAACATCGTTCGCGCGACTGTAGATGCTCTGGTGCACATGAAGTCACCATCGCAAATCGCAGCTAAGCGTGGCCTGAATGTTGACGAAATTCGGGGGTAATGCACCATGGCAACTAAAACTGTAAAAGTTACTCAAACTAAAAGCGGTATCGGTCGTTTACCGAAGCACCGTGCAACCCTAACGGGTCTTGGTTTGCGTCGCATTGGTCACACTGTTGAATTAGAAGATACTCCTTCAGTTCGCGGTATGATCAACAAGGTCTACTACATGGTTAAGGTGGAGGATTAATAGATGCGTTTAAATACTCTATCTCCAGCTGCAGGCGCTAAGCATGCACCAAAGCGTGTAGGCCGTGGTATGGGCTCAGGTTTAGGTAAAACTGCAGGTCGTGGTCACAAAGGCCAAAAATCTCGTAGCGGTGGCGGTGTACGCCCAGGCTTCGAGGGTGGTCAAATGCCACTTAAGATCCGTTTACCTAAATTTGGTTTTACCTCGCGTCGCGCTATGGTAACAGCTGAAGTTCGTGTACTCGAACTGGCTAAAGTTAACGGTGATGTTATCGACTTAAACGCTCTGAAAGATGCGAACGTTATTACTCGCAACATCCAGTTTGCGAAAATCGTTCTTTCAGGTACCATTGAGCGCCCAGTGACTGTAAAAGGTCTGAAGGTAACCAAAGGTGCACGTGCAGCAATTGAAGCTGCTGGCGGTAAGATCGAGGAATAATACGTCGATGGCAAAACCAGGACTTGATTTAAAAAGCGCGAAAGGTGGACTTTCAGAGTTGAAGGCTCGCCTCCTGTTCGTGATTGGTGCGATTATCGTCTTTAGGGCCGGTTCGTTTGTACCAATTCCTGGTATTGACGCAGCTGTATTAGCAGAGCTGTTTGCTCAGCAAAAAGGGACCATCCTAGGCATGTTTAACATGTTCTCGGGTGGTGCTCTTTCCCGTGCTTCTATCTTTGCATTGGGCATCATGCCGTACATTTCGGCATCGATTATCATGCAGTTATTGACTGTTGTGCATCCTGCACTCGCTGAATTGAAAAAAGAAGGCGAGTCTGGACGTAAAAAAATCAGTCAGTACACACGATGGGGTACGTTGGTGCTGGGTACATTCCAGTCGATCGGTATTGCAACAGGGTTACCAAACTTAGTCCCAGGCCTAGTGGTCAATATTGGATTCGGTTTCTACTTTGTAGCGGTTGTGAGCTTAGTAACAGGGACTATGTTCCTGATGTGGCTAGGTGAGCAAATTACCGAACGAGGTATAGGTAACGGTATCTCGATTTTAATTTTCGCAGGTATTGTTGCTGGATTACCTTCCGCTATCGGCCAAACGGCTGAGCAGGCGCGTCAAGGTGACCTGAATGTGTTAGTGTTGTTGTTGCTCGCGGTAATTATTTTTGCTGTGACTTATTTCGTGGTGTTTGTAGAGCGTGGTCAACGTCGTATCGTCGTTAACTATGCTAAGCGTCAGCAAGGCCGTAAGGTATTCGCTGCGCAATCTACTCACTTGCCACTGAAAATAAACATGGCGGGTGTAATTCCTCCAATTTTTGCGTCAAGCATCATTTTGTTCCCAGGCACACTGGCTCAGTGGTTTGGTCAAAATGAGTCTATGTCATGGTTAAGTGATTTTTCATTAGCCGTGTCACCTGGACAACCGCTTTACTCATTATTGTATGCAGCAGCGATTATCTTCTTCTGTTTCTTCTATACAGCGTTGGTATTTAATCCACGTGAAACAGCAGACAACCTGAAGAAGAGTGGTGCATTCATCCCTGGGATCCGTCCTGGAGAACAGACTTCGCGTTACATTGATAAAGTAATGACTCGCCTAACATTAGCTGGCGCGTTATACATTACCTTTATCTGTTTAATTCCGGAGTTCATGCTAATTGCGTGGAAAGTACAGTTCTATTTTGGCGGTACTTCACTACTAATTATGGTAGTCGTAATCATGGACTTCATGGCTCAGGTTCAGACCCATATGATGTCACATCAGTATGAGTCTGTGATGAAGAAAGCTAACCTAGTTAACAAAGCGAATTTAGATCGTTTTGGTCGCTAAGTAAGCTTTACGGAGTGATGAAATGAAAGTTCGAGCTTCCGTGAAGAAGATCTGCCGTAACTGCAAGATCGTCAAGCGTAGTGGCGTTGTGCGCGTTATCTGTGTTGAACCAAAACACAAACAGCGTCAAGGCTAAAAGTGAAATTGTTCAGCCCACTGTTGGGCTGAACAAATATTGTTTGCAAATCTGTCAACTGTCGAGTATCCTTTCGGGCTTTTCGCAGTTGGCCTTTAACTTAAGGAGTGCATAGTGGCCCGTATCGCTGGCATTAACATTCCTGATCAAAAGCATACAGTCATCGCATTGACTGCAATTTTCGGCATCGGCCGTACTCGCGCTAGAGCAATCTGCGCAGCTACGTCAATTGCTGAAACTGCTAAGATCAAGGAATTGAGCGAAGCTCAAATCGACACCCTACGCGAAGAAGTTGCCAAATACTTAGTAGAAGGTGACTTACGTCGTGAGATTTCTATGAACATCAAGCGTCTTATGGATCTTGGTTGTTATCGTGGTCTCCGCCATCGTCGTAGCCTGCCTCTTCGTGGGCAACGTACTAAGACCAATGCGCGTACGCGTAAAGGTCCACGTAAACCAATCAAGAAGTAACGGGAAGGTAGACAATGGCTAAAGTTCCGTCACGTTCTCCGCGTAAGCGCGTACGTAAACAGGTTGCAGATGGCATGGCTCATATCCATGCTTCTTTCAACAACACAATTGTCACCATTACAGATCGTCAAGGTAATGCGTTGTCATGGGCTACTTCAGGTGGTTCAGGTTTCCGTGGTTCACGTAAATCTACGCCATTTGCTGCACAGGTAGCTGCTGAGCGTGCAGGCGCTGCTGCTCAAGACTACGGTTTAAAAAACCTTGAAGTGTTTGTGAAGGGTCCAGGTCCAGGTCGTGAATCAGCCATTCGTGCGCTGAACGCTGTTGGTTACAAAATTACCAACATTACCGATGTGACGCCGATCCCTCATAATGGTTGTCGTCCTCCTAAAAAGCGTCGTGTATAACGCGTTTCATTAGGATAGTTGGAGAAAGATCATGGCAAGATACTTGGGTCCCAAGCTCAAGCTCAGCCGCCGAGAAGGTACTGACCTTTTCTTAAAAAGCGGTGTGAGAGCAATCGATTCTAAGTGTAAACTGGAATCTGCACCAGGACAGCATGGCGCTCGTAAGCCACGTCTGTCAGAGTACGGTTTACAGTTACGCGAAAAACAAAAAGTTCGTCGTATTTACGGTGTGTTAGAAAAGCAATTCCGTAACTACTATAAAGAGGCTGCACGTCTGAAAGGCAACACTGGTGAAAACCTGTTGCAACTTTTAGAAACTCGTTTAGATAACGTTGTTTATCGTATGGGTTTCGGTGCGACTCGTGCAGAATCACGTCAGCTAGTAAGCCATAAATCTGTTATGGTTAACGGTCGTGTTGTTAACATTCCGTCATTCAAAGTGTCTGCGAATGATGTTGTAAGCATCCGTGAAAAGTCACGCACTCAAGCTCGTATCAAAGCGGCTTTAGAAGTGGCTGGTCAACGCGAGAAGCCTACATGGGTTGAAGTCGACAGCGCGAAAATGGAAGGTGCTTTCAAGCGTATTCCAGAACGTAGCGATTTGTCTGCGGAAATTAACGAACAGCTGATCGTCGAGCTTTACTCTAAGTAAGGCTAACAAACAAGAGAGGACACAATGCAGGGTTCTGTTACAGAATTTCTTAAACCGCGTCTCGTTGATATCGAGCAGGTTAACTCAACACGTGCCAAGGTTACTTTGGAACCGCTTGAGCGTGGTTTCGGCCACACTTTAGGTAACGCGTTGCGTCGCATCCTATTGTCGTCTATGCCCGGCTGCGCGGTTACCGAAGTCGAGATTGACGGCGTACTGCACGAATACAGCAGTAAGGAAGGCGTACAAGAAGATATCCTTGAAATCTTGCTTAATCTGAAAGGATTAGCAGTGACTATCGAGGGTAAAGACGAGGCTATGCTTACATTAAGCAAGTCCGGCGCAGGCCCTGTCATCGCAGCAGATATCACGCATGATGGTGATGTCACTATCGTGAATCCTGATCATGTTATCTGTCATTTGACAGGTAACAATGATATCAGCATGCGTATTCGCGTTGAGCGTGGTCGTGGTTATGTGCCAGCATCTGCTCGTGCACAGACAGAAGACGATGATCGCCCAATCGGCCGCTTGCTGGTTGATGCTTCTTTCTCGCCAGTCGCACGTATTGCCTACAATGTAGAAGCAGCTCGTGTTGAACAGCGTACTGACTTGGATAAACTCGTTATCGATATGACCACTAATGGTACTATTGATCCTGAGGAAGCTATCCGTCGTTCTGCAACCATCTTAGCTGAACAGCTGGATGCGTTTGTTGAGCTGCGTGACGTGACTGAGCCAGAAATGAAGGAAGAGAAGCCGGAGTTCGATCCGATTCTGTTGCGTCCTGTCGACGATTTAGAGCTAACTGTACGTTCGGCTAACTGTTTGAAAGCCGAAGCGATTCATTACATCGGAGATCTGGTACAGCGTACTGAAGTTGAGCTGCTGAAAACCCCTAACTTAGGTAAGAAATCTCTTACTGAAATTAAGGACGTTTTAGCTTCTCGCGGACTGTCGTTAGGTATGCGTCTGGAAAACTGGCCTCCAGCTAGTTTAGCAGACGACCTATAAGTCTCAGGTTTGTACAGATTTAGGTTATAAGGATTAGGTCATGCGCCATCGTAAGAGTGGTCGTCAACTTAACCGCAACAGCAGCCACCGCCAAGCTATGTTCCGTAACATGGCAAGCTCACTGGTTCGTCATGAGATCATCAAGACAACCGTAGCTAAAGCGAAAGAACTGCGTCGCGTAGTTGAGCCTCTGATAACACTTGCTAAGAGTGACAGCGTTGCAAACCGTCGTTTAGCGTTTGCACGTACTCGCGACGCTGAAGTCGTCGGTAAGTTATTCACTGAATTGGGTCCACGTTACCAGGAACGTCCTGGTGGCTACACCCGTATCCTTAAGTGCGGTTTACGTGCTGGTGATAAAGCCCCAATGGCTTACATCGAGCTAGTAGGTCGTCCAGAAGCTGCTCAAGCTGTTGATGTTGAAGCTGCTGAGTAATTAAGGTTACAAATTTAAAAGCCGGGCTCTAAGCCCGGCTTTTTATTTCAGCTCATTTTAACTTACTCGACCCAAGTCGTTTGTTTCTCGATTTCTTTAGGCAATGCTAAGTGCCATTTACTTAACCCTTTACGGCTAAACATAAATTGTCCTAGGTCATCTGTTACTGGGAATATGTTTTCCGGTTTCTCACCTGCGAGGATCCTTGAGGCCATTTTGGCTGCGATCTTGCCGTGCTGGTAACCATCGAGAACATAGCCGCCGATATTGCCGTTGTTGTATACGCTAAATCCCCAAAAACCAAAATTGGGTACTGGTGTGTTAGCTGAAACCCATCCTAATAATTCTTCAGCATCAACCGACTGATCTTTGTCATCCCTCACTGCATGATAAAGTGCAACGACTATCGCACTAAAGCCATTGTCTTTAGCTGCAATGACTTGCTTTTGCCATTCACTAAGTTGATTTAGTAGTAATATTTCAACTTCCACATCGCTCAACATGCTCAGTTGCTGCTTACTGATATATTCCGCAGCAAGTCTAGACGTATCACTTTGATCGAACAGAACTAAGATTTTTCGGTGCTTTGATATTGGTAATATTCGTTGCAGTAATAGCAGAGAGCGTCTGAGTAGAGGTCTTTCAAGCACACCCGTAAAACGCTTATATTCATTTAAGTGATATTCTCTTGGGTTCATATTAATGCCAAGGTATACCACTGGAATTTGGCTTGAGTTTAACCGTTGGTGTAGATAATTAACGGCATTATCATCTGCTAGGATCACTAACTGTGGTTTTTGTTGTTGAATAAATTGCCATGCTAGTTCTGCCCGTTTTGCATGAAGATTTTTAGGTAGCCGTTTTGTGTCCATTTCAAAGTGATTTACCTCATTGAGAGGTGTCAATGTATCGAGTATGGCTTGATAATACTGCTTATCCCACGTGTAACCTTGGTGATAGCTCTCGATGACAACCACCTTGGCCGCATATGCCATTGGTATGAAACATGCCAGCATTAAGGTAAAAATCTGTCGCCATCTTTTAATTAATAACTTAATTAAATTCATGGAGAGATACCTAGTGGAATATAGCTTTGAGTATAGTCCAACCTCGAGTATCCGACGGGCAATAAAAAAGCCTCATACTGAGGCTTTAAATATTCTTTCGGCGATGTGCTTACGTTATTGTGCTGTCGCTTTCTGCTGGCTGTAATCTAGCTTCTCATGTTTTTGCCCCATTGCTTCTGCAACTTCTGGAGGCATGTAGTTTTCATCATGTTTTGCTAAGACTTCAGTTGCGGCCAACTTACCATCTTCCCCTAATACACCTTGGGCGACGATGCCTTGTCCTTCGCGGAATAGATCCGGTAATAGATCGTCATAGGTCACTAGAATTTCGCCACCTAAGGAATCGTGTACTGCAAATTGCACATGTAGGCTGTTTGGATCACGTACCATAGAGCCTACCGTTACCATGCCACCTACACGAATACGTTGGCCCGCTTCGGGTTTAACGCCTGTATCGGTTTTACCGTTTACGATTTCTGACGGTGTATAGAATAAGTTTAAGTTGGAGTTCAACGCATACAGCAGCAGTGAAGCAATCGCGGCTACGCCACCGATTAGTGCTATAGCTAACGTCAGTCTCTTTTTGCGTCTTGGGTTCACGATTTGTTACTCCTAGTTTCTTTGAGGCGCTCTTCGCGGTTCATCTTTTTCGCTATTTCAATCAAAACCTTACGCTTTTGGCGTGCGCTAGTGATGATCAGCGTCGATACACAGAAGAAGGTCACACCATAGGCAAGCCATACATAAAAGGCATAGCCACCCATGTTGAAAAAATCACTGATAGAATCGAATTGCATTATTTGACCTCCTCAGCTTTAGCAAGTTCACGTACCCAAGGGCGCATGCCGTTTCTTGCTAAGATTTCTGCTCTAAATCTCACAATAGTGATAGCGCCTATCATAAGCCCGAAACCTAAAATATTGATTAAAAGTGGGTATAACATGTCACTCGACATGGTCGATTTAGAGGTAATTTTGATGGTTGATGGTTGATGCAATGAGCTCCACCATTCAACTGAATATTTAATAATGGGGATATTAATTACCCCTACGATTGCCAAGATCCCTGCTGCACGTGCAGCGAGTACTTTATCCTCAAAGGAAGCGTAGAGGGAAATCACACCTAAGTAGAGGAATAGTAGTACTAATTCAGAGGTCAGACGCGCATCCCATACCCACCAAGTGCCCCACATAGGTTTGCCCCAAGCGGCACCAGTAAAGAGTGCTATAAAGGTGATGACAGCTCCTATAGGAGCAATAGACGCAGCTGCCCAGTCTGCTAATTTGACCTGCCAGACAAGACCAATAAATGCTGCTGTCGCCATACCCATGTAGGCCGCCATTGACATTGATGCAGCTGGTACATGGATAAAGATAATACGGTAGCTATCTCCTTGCTGGTAATCTGTCGGGGCAAACAATAAACCCCATACGGTGCCAACTGTAAGGAAAAGGCAGGCTAAGGTGGCAAACCATGGAAATAATGTTCCTGATAACTTATATGCGCGTTCAGGATCCGCGTAAGGGTGTAACCATTTCCACATTTTAGTTAGTACTCACTCGCAGAGATGCACCGATTGCAAAAGGTGCTAAGGTTAACGAACCGATCAACATGGCGCCAATTATAGCGAGCTGACCGTCATAGGGTAAATTCATTCCTGCCGCATCAATGGCGCTGGTCGCGAAAATGAGCACTGGAATATAAAGTGGCAGAATCAAAAGGCTTAATAGTACGCCGCCTTTACGTAGACCAACGGTTAATGCCACGCCAATAGCACCTAAGAGTGACAACACTGGGGTGCCTAAAGCCAGTGTGGCAATCAATGCACCATAACTATTAGCATCTAAGTTCAGTAGCACGGCCAGCAGTGGGGCAATAATAATCAATGGAACACCCGTAAGTATCCAGTGGGCTAACACTTTGGCTAAGACTAAAACAGACAAAGGTTGTGGGCTAAGTAGCATCTGTTCTAAGCTGCCGTCACTAAAGTCAGCTTTAAATAGACGCTCCAGCGACAACATGGATGCTAACAATGCCGCAACCCAAATAATCCCTGGGGCAATACGGGCTAGCATTTGTGGTTCTGGGCCAATGCCGAGTGGAAATAGGGTTACAACCATAATGAAGAATAATAGGGGATTAAAAATATCACCACGGTGTCGAATGGCAATCTTTAGATCCCGCTGAAGTAACGTTAAAAACGCTTGAGTAAAGCTGATGCCTCTTTTCATTATGCCAAACCTTATACGAAGCGATAATCTAGACGAATTTTACGAAGCCTATCATCTTTGATAATGCCCATATCTTGGTGAGTGGTCAGGATCACACAGCCACCATTATCCGCATGTTGAATAAATAACTGTTCAAGCTCTTCGACGCCTTTTTTATCGATTGCGGTAAAAGGTTCATCTAGGATCCACACCTTACAATCATTGTGCCAAAGCCTTGCCAATGCTGTTCGGCGATGTTGGCCCGCGGACAAATGCCCAGCAAGCGCTTCCTCAAAACCTGATAGATTTACTTTAGCTAATATGGCAGACGTATCAAAATCATCATAGCCACTGATTCTTAAATTGAAGTTAAGGTTTTCCTCAGCGGTTAATTCGGATTTCACTCCCGCAAGATGGCCTAAATACAGTAGATCTTGGTTATATTCGTCACGACAGCGGTTGATATCTTCATTTATATAGAAGGTTTGCCCCGCATAGGGACGAGATAGACCTGCTAATATGCGTAATAAACTGGTTTTGCCGGCACCATTAGGGCCTTCAATCTGGACGATATCGCCAGCATTAATTTCAAAACTTAATTCATCAAATAGAATGCGTTCTTCACGGATGCATGTCAGCTTGCTCGCTGATAACAGTGTGTTTACTGAAGTTATATTTGTCACTGAACCCTCTATCTCAAGCCGGAAGGAAACACAAGTGATTCTAACACAAACGATATTGCGGGTTTACACTTGCTTGGGACTAGATGTCAGCAATTTGATGTGGTTCCAATAACCGCAATATTTCTCGTACAAATCGAACTTTTTTAATAGTTGCTAATATATTAACGAATTTGTCACGCTTGTCGCCTTATATCATTTGTGCTGAGATTCTAATCACAAAAAGATGAGATTTATTGAAGTTTGTAGTAATCTTAGTCCGCTATAATGAGTCTGCCTCAAAGGGCAGCGCGAGCTTTGTACGTATTTGCATTAGGAACATTGAACATGAAAAAACTGTTAGCAATGACTGCAGTCGCTGCTTTGACTATGTCAGTCAACGTTTCAGCTCAAGATGCTGAAGCTATTTTCAACAAGGCATGTACCGTGTGCCATAGCATGGGTGTTGCTGGTGCTCCAAAAGCGCACAATGCAGCGGAGTGGGAACCACGTTTAGCTAAAGGTGTTGATAATCTAGTTAAAAGTGTAAAAACAGGTTTAAACGCAATGCCACCAGGTGGTATGTGTACTGATTGTACTGATGATGATTACAAAGCAGCTATCGAGTTTATGTCTAAAGCTAAGTAATTTTTTTTGCAGTGTTAAAAAAACCGGCATTAGCCGGTTTTTTTATGTCTGCGCTAAGCTGAAACTTAGTGCTAGGTGCTGATAACTTATTGCACTTGGGTATCCAGTACTAAGTTTGCCGTTTCACCCACATTAACTTTGCTGATTTTTCCTTGAATATCACCCGTCTGAGGTTTGATATTGCCATGCTTGGATAAGACGGCAATAACTTCAACGCTAGCAGTTTGGCTTAATTTTACATCGCCACCCATACCAGTGCTGTCGTCTAGTGTCACTGTAACAGGCAATGATTTTGCACTAACTTTGGTTGCTGCTAGCGGTACTTTAGGACCTTCAGTTGCACGTGCAAAGACAAAGATAGTGTCTTCTGGGCTCGCTTTCGCTGCAAGTTCAGGTGAAATTGAAATTTCAATACTTACTGATTTGCTTGTGACTTTTGCCTGCTTGTGTACATCATCGTTAGGCATACCTGTCGTTTCGGCTTGCATACGTAAGTTAGCTGTTTCGATGGCATTCATCAGTGCGGCGCGATCCACATCTGTGCGGTCACTATTAAGAATAGTCTGCCATGAATCAATGGCTTTTTGGTACTTAGCAGTAAAGAAAGCATCCATACCAACTAACAACAGTGTTGATGGATCCTGTGGATCTAATGCTAGCGATTCGTCTATTAAGGCTTGAATTTCTGGTGTCATTTGCTGACCGGCTTTGTAGTACAACGCCGTGGCCTTTGGTCCGATTAACTCGGCATGTTTGCCCACTAAATCCATCACTTTGTCGAAGGCCGCGACTGCTTTATCAAATTGGTTAGCCGAAATATATGCATGACCTAGACTAAACCAAGCCTGACTATTTTCTGGCTCGGCTTGCACTTGGGCTTCCATCATTTGTACGCGCTGCCCCATGATTTGCGCAGTATCCATACCAGCATGTGGGTTAGCCGCTTGGGTATTGCCAATATTTTCAAAGGCCCCTAATTGCTGATATAGGTAACCTGAGATCGCAATCAAGCATACCGACATGACTGATGGCCAAAGGATACTTTTAGGTTTGATTTGATTGACAAGGGAATCATCGCTCGCTTGTTTGATGTCTTGGAGTAAACTGATTTCGAGTTCTTTCTTAAGCGCATCAAATTCTGCTTGGTCGAGCAGTTCTTCATTAAGTTCTTTCTCAAGGGTGGAAAGACGTTCATTGAACAATTCGAGGTTCGTTTGTTTGCGAACACCAGCTTCCTCAGTACGCAATAACTTTTGCTGTCTGAAGTGTGGGATCCAGATCAGTGTTAAGCTGACCAACACAACAAGCGCAATAAAAATCCAAAATGTCGTCATTGTTTCTATATTCACTTTAGTTTGCATAAAAGCGGTTGTTACCGCTGGCTTGGAAGCAAGATTATACGTAAAGATTATTCATTGAACAGTAATATAAGACCTTCACAACTGTGAAAGCTGAGAGTTGGGCACTGGTTCACAAATTGTTCCATCTGGTAAATTTTATATGAAACTTAAGGCTCATTTATCTGTCACATGCAAAACTGTAGGCCTGCGGTGGCTCCATTTGGGCAAAAATCGAGAATGAGACAAGTCACCCAGTTTTGTATGAAAGAGGCAGACAGGAACAATAGCAAATACTAAAATGAACCAAATTTCGTGCATTTGTGTGAACAGCATGTTGTGCGTTGGTTTGGAATTTTTCTAAATCAACATATTATTAGAGACTGAGGAAAACCCATGATCCCAGAACTTGGACACTTTTCGCTGATTATAGGAGTGGCATTCGCCTTCTTGTTAACCAGCGTTCCCCTTATAGGTGTTGCCCGTAAAGACCAATACCTAGTGAGGTATGCTTGGCCGTTAGCCTACGGAATGTTCTTTTTTATTGCTTTATCCGTAGTATCGCTTGGTTATAGCTTCGCTGTTGATGATTTCTCCGTGGCCTACGTGGCACATCACTCTAATTCTCAGTTACCTATTTTCTTTAAGATTGCGGCCGTATGGGGCGGTCATGAAGGGTCTCTGTTGTTCTGGGTGTTTGCGTTATCGACTTGGGCCGCTTCTGTCGCATTATTCAGTAAAGGCTTGGAAGAAGTGTTTACTGCAAGGGTGCTGGCTGTATTGGCGCTGATTGTGATTGGTTTTAGCTTATTTATGCTGCTCACTTCTAGCCCATTTGAACGTTTATTTCCAATGCCAGCCGAAGGTCGCGACTTGAACCCAATGTTGCAGGATGTAGGCTTAATCTTCCATCCGCCAATGTTGTATTTAGGTTATGTGGGTTTCTCTGTAAGCTTTGCGTTTGCAATTGCTGCATTGATGAGTGGCCATCTTGACTCGGCTTGGGCTCGTTGGTCTCGTCCTTGGACCTTGGCTGCTTGGATTTTCCTCACTGGCGGTATTGCATTAGGTTCTTGGTGGGCATACTACGAATTAGGCTGGGGTGGCTGGTGGTTCTGGGATCCAGTAGAAAATGCCTCCTTTATGCCTTGGTTAGTGGGTACTGCTTTAGTGCATTCGCTGATTGTGACCGAAAAACGTGGTGCGTTCCGTAACTGGACAGTATTGCTGTCAATCTTTGCATTTTCGTTAAGTTTACTGGGTACCTTTATCGTGCGTTCCGGCGTACTGACATCGGTTCACTCATTCGCAGCCGATCCAAGCCGCGGTATGTTTATTCTGTTATTACTTGGCTTAGCTATCGGTGGTTCGCTCACTTTGTTTGCCTTCCGCGCAAGTGAAATGAGCAGCCCAGCACGCTTCGAATTGAAATCAAAAGAAACCATGCTGTTAGTCTGTAACGTGTTGCTGACTGTCGCTGCTGGTACAGTCCTGTTAGGGACGTTATATCCACTGCTGATCGATGCTTTAGGTATGGGCAAGATCTCTGTTGGACCTCCATATTTTAATGCTGTGTTTGTACCGATCGTGCTCGTGCTGTTTGCGTTTATGGGCGTGGGTCCGATCATCCGTTGGAAGAAATCAAAAGCGGGTGAGTTAAAACGCCAATTGCTGGTGCCTGCATTGGTATCAGCCGCGATTGGTATCGTGACGCCATTTATTGTCGATGGTGCTTTTAACGTGTGGGTTGCTTTGGGTATCGCCGCCGCTGCTTGGATTGTGTTGGCAACCGCAAGAGCCGCTTACAATATCGTGAAGCCTAAAGATGGTGAATTAAGCGTGGCACGTATGGGCCGTAGTGAGCTGGGGATGATCTTAGCTCACTTAGGTATTGCTGTGTCGGTTATCGGTGCCACTATGGTATCTAACTACTCGGTTGAGAAAAGTGTGCGTATGGGGCCTGGCATAAGCCAAGAGCTTGCGGGTTATACCTTTAAATATCTTGAGACTAAGAACGTCGTTGGTCCTAACTACACCGCACAACAAGGTCAAATTGAGATCTACAAAGGCGATAAGCTGCTGACGTTACTCAAGCCTGATCGTCGCCAATACAATGTGCGTACTATGGACATGACCGAAGCCGGTATCGATTGGGGTCTGTTCCGTGACTTATATGTCACCATGGGCGATCCAATCAGCAGCACTGAATTTGCTGTGCGTTTGAACTACAAGCCTTTTGTTCGTTGGTTATGGTTTGGAGCAATATTCATGATGGTCGGTGGTTTCTTTGCCGCATCGGATAAACGCTATCGCTCAAAAGTGGCTGCTACCGTTAAGCCGCAAACTGAAAAAGCGAAATTAGCTACCGCTCAATAATTGGGGAATGTATGAAGAAGTTGGTTCTGTTTATCCCATTAGTCATTTTTCTTGGCATGGGGGTATTTTTATACAAAGGATTGTTTTTAAATCCGCAGAAACTGGATTCAGCTCTGGAAGGAAAGCCTATTCCGGCTTTCCAACTGGAACGTCTCGAAACACCAAACGAGATGATTACCAATGAGCAACTGAAAGGAAAAGTGTCATTACTTAACGTTTGGGCTACTTGGTGCCCCTCTTGTAAGTATGAACACCCTTTCTTAGTCATGCTGAAACGTCAGAATATTCTGCCTATCTATGGGATTAACTACCGTGACGAACGTATCCCCGCGCTGGAAGAATTAAAACGCCAGGGTGATCCTTACAATATCAATATTTTTGATAAGGATGGACGCTTAGGCTTAGATCTTGGCGTTTACGGTGCACCGGAAAGCTTTATTGTTGATCATAATGGCATTATTCGTTATCGCTACGCAGGGCCTATTGACCAGCGTGTATGGAGTGAAACTCTCTATCCTATGATTCAACAACTCCAAGCTGAAGCGGCGAAGGATGGTGCAGCGTGAGAATTTTGACAAAAATCATTGGTGGCCTGGTGTTAATGCTGAGTATGGTGACAACCGCAATGGCCACACCTGTAGATACTTACGAATTTAAATCACCCGAAAACCAAAAACGAGGTTTGTCATTAGCGCATGAGTTGCGTTGCCCGCAATGTCAGAACCAAAACTTGATCGATTCCAACTCGCCCGTTGCACGAGATCTGCGCCTTGAAGTGTATAAAATGGTCGATGAAGGCAAAGGTGACGATGAAATCATCGAGTTTATGACCAGCCGTTATGGTGAGTTTGTACTCTACAAACCGAAAATGGAAACTAAAACCTATATTCTTTGGTTAGGTCCAGTGGGTTTGTTATTGCTCGGTCTTATCATTGGTTTCATCTTTATCCGCAAACAACGTATCGGTGGCACGACCGAGCCTGAGATCAGTGCCGAAGATCAAAAAGCGCTTGATGCTTTATTAAAGCGTGATAATAAATGAAGTCATTTGCTTTAGCTGCAATCCTAGCGAGTTTGTCTGTTGCCTTTGCTGGTGGTGCCCATGCGTACCCCGGCATGCAGCAGGCAAATAAACCGATTGAGTCGACAGTCGATCTGATTAACGTTCTTCCACAGACTTATCCTATCGAAGTTGTTGCTTTTAGTGATGCGAATGGAAAGCCTATCGACTTTAGCCAATACAAAGGTAAAGTCGTGATGGTCAACATGTGGGCGACCTGGTGTCCTCCCTGCGTAAGGGAGTTGCCCGCAATTGAGCG
This sequence comes from Shewanella sp. MM_2022_3, assembly GCF_022557375.1. Classification (NCBI taxonomy): domain Bacteria; kingdom Pseudomonadati; phylum Pseudomonadota; class Gammaproteobacteria; order Alteromonadales; family Shewanellaceae; genus Shewanella; species Shewanella sp. MM_2022_3. Next base: position 704 of record NZ_JAKZGV010000059.1, on the reverse strand, counting down.
TTTGGCGACAAAGTTTAAAGCGGATCAGTTTGCGTTATTGCCTATCTCTATCGATGCTGGTGGTAAGCAACAAGTGCAGCCTTTTCTCACATCATTAGGAATGGCAAACTTTAATTCCTATTACGATCCTACGCAAAACTTAGGGCAGGTGTTCCCACTGGATACCATTCCTGCAACCTTTATTCTCGATCAAAATGGCCAATTGATCGCGTTTGTGCGCTCCTTTGTCGATTGGGATGACGCAAAAGCCGTATCGCTAATCCAAAGTTTTATCGATAAAGGCGCTAAAAAGCCGAATTAAACAGCATATAGAGCGTAAATAGAGCACGGTTGTAGAAAAGATCGCCATGCGATCTTTTTTCTTTTAAAAAGCGCTTGCACAAAAAGTTTCGCTGCCTATAATGCGCATCCACTGACACGGCAGACAGCGAAAGCGAGCGCGGTTACAGTGCGAATCGAATGCAAATTGTGCAGTTGATTCGAAAGCCTCAAGAAGTTTGCAAAAACGCCTTGACGCGATGAGGGAAATGCGTAAAATACGCAGCCCTGACCTACTGAGCGGTAATGCGAAGTTAATGGTCAAATGCTCTTTAACAATCTAAACAAGAAATCTGTGTGGACACTCACAGGTGTTGAGTTAATCGAAATTACTCTGCCGTTTGGCGAGTAATCAAAGAATTAAATCAATGAATGAGTGTTCATAG
>NZ_JAKZGV010000058.1:0-25034 GCF_022557375.1 Shewanella sp. MM_2022_3 | reverse complement strand
TACCAAGCGGACAGGTCGAGCTTGTGTAGAGGTATTGTGGGAAGGATGGTTTAGGTTACAAACCATCCTTGAGGGTTACGAATTGGCCATGTCTCTCAATCACGAAGACTTGTGATCAAGAGACAGGCAATTGCTGGCTTTTTTTATTGTATCTCATTAATAAAATAAACATTTCAAGAAGCAACCACCACTAAAGTGATAGTTAAGATCAATGACATATCATCCAAATTTCATTTCAAGTTAACACAAATGAAACATAATTCTTGCACCCTGTTTTGAAAATATGTTATTTAATCGCTGACAAAACATACAACAACAGGAGGTTACCATGGATCGTTTAGATTATGGTTGTGCGCTAGATGAAGTTGTAGAAAGACCCGACCGTTCGCGTGGTGCTAATAAAAAGCGTAAGTGGCGCGAAATCGAGGCGTTAAAGGACAAACATCGTTTACTCAAGGAACTGCAAGAGATTGATAACAACTTTGATTACGATATAGACACCATCCAGTTGTAACCTGCTGTTTTTTTAGTGACAGGATATAGAGAAAAAGCGCTTATGGCGCTTTTTCTGTTTTTACCCTTCAGATGACTTACAACCCCTAATCGGACGCTTTTAAATAGGAACGTAAGTCATCAAAGGCTTGCTGCTCTCGGTCAAGGAATAGCGGATCATCAATTAACGATGCTTGGCATTGTTGTTCAATCTCCTTCCAATCTTGCTCGGTTAAAGACTTCGCAAGTAAGGGGAAAATCTCCCGCTCTTCCATTTGCATATGTTTTTCTTGTAAGTCAACATATTCGGCAAAATCGGCAATCAGTTTATCCCTTGCGACAACAATGTCACTTAATATCAGGTTTAAAGTATTCATTAATGCCGATGAAGCCGCAGTCACAACTTGGTGCTCGGCACTTAGCTTGTCGATGTCATCATTCGCCTTATGTGCCAAATAATAAGCATAAATAATATCTTCAACGGGGTGATGGCTACGCTCAGCATATCCTTGCATATACTCAACGATGTCTCTCACAACAATAAAATTAATCGCCTCGCCTTCAACTAATTTCATCTGTTTATTTTTCAAGACATTCAATAGCACTGCTATATGTTTATGATCATGCATGAGTCTTTTGAGCATATCGCCTCCTGAACTTAGGACTGACTATTGATACTAGTCAAGTCGTTTATCAATATCCAATATAACAGGCGAGTTCCTGTGCACTTTATGACCATGATCAAGTAATTAACATTACGACCTGTAAAAAGTGTCCTAGATTAATACGACAACGTTAAGAATAAGATATTAATATCAGTGAGTGGCCTTAATGAGACCAGCCCACTGATTTACGCTTTATTTGCTCACAGAATGAAGCTGATGCTGTAGAGCTTTAAATTTCTCAATTGCCTTTATGTCATCGGTAGATTCAGCATTGGTTTTAGACAACTCGGGATACTGCTTCACTAAACTTTGCTCAAGAGCTAAGGCTTCCTGTATTTGCTTCGAGTCTATTAACGCCTGCAAACGTGTTAATGACGCCATCAACACATCTTTATCACGCAGCGCAGCTGTGGCTTCATCACTTTGAGGCAATGCACGCGCCCTTTGCGATAATGCTTGAGACTCTGCTTGCTGATTTTCCGGGGCTGACATCTTAGCTTCGGCCCTCATCGCTTCCCTTTGCCTACTTTGTGTTGCGGCATCTTCCATTCTCGCTTGACGCGCCATTTCGACTTGCTGATCAGCGTGATCTAACGGTGCTTGAGCGGGCATGGGCGCACTCATAGTCAACGCTGCTGGCGCGACTAACTCTTCCTCAAAATTGCCTCGGTTGAGGATCACTAAACCGGCAACGAGCGCTAAGGAAGCGGCGCTCGATAACGCCCATGGGAAACGGCGCCACACAGGCGTAGCAGCAGGCTTTAGCTGGCTCACATTCATTTCAGCCAAATGAGCTTGTGATAGGCGCAAAATATCTTGATCGAGCCGCTCTGGTGGCATTTCCAGTGCTTGCTTGTGATACCAAGCAGAGACTTCCTGACGTAGTGCCTCTTCTTCCGATGACAGAGTGGAATTACTCATGACCAACCTCCTGCCATTTAGCATTGACACAATCTTTTAAGCTTTGATACGCGTAGCGAATACGGCTCTTGGTCGCTTCGAGTGTCACCCCCGCAATATCGCTGATCACCGCTGCGGTAAAGCCCATTTCGATATTGAGAATAAAAGCCTCTTTCTGCACTTGGGGTAACAGGGCAATACAGGTCTTCAGTAACAGGCTCTTTTGCGTTTCCTGCCAATGTACATCGGGTTGTTCCTGCTCCGCTCCCACAAAGGTATCTAGCCCTTCCTCATTATCATGGCTAACTAAGTCGACGGGTTTGACAGCTCTGACGTGGTCAATCAACAGATTATGGGCAATCCGATAGAGCCAAGTATTAAACTTAGCACTCGGCTCATAATTGGCGGCGGCACGGATCACTCGTCCCCAGGTTTCTTGATATAAATCTTCGGTTAACTGTTTGTCACCGAGTTGGCGCACAAAGTAACGGTACAAGGCGCCTTTGTGTTTGAGATAAAGCTGCTCAAACGCTTTGCCATCGCCTTTGGCATAGCGTTGCATTAACTGTTCATCGGTATGCTCATGGGCATGCATTTGCGGTATCGCCAGGGCCATGGCAGCTCCCTAATGGTTAACTAACTGAAACATAATAATTTGGCTCATTGTTGATGCGGTTTATCCTCGGGCGGGAAAGGTTTATCTCCGACATCAAAGGATTTTTTGATTGCTACTCGCTGTGTTTGTGCAAGCATTGCAGCGGTATCCACAAGCTGCATAAATTCATGTCGGTAGCCGCTGGTATCTTCCCCCAGCGCAGAACGAGTGAGCGCACTAAGCTTATTATAATCAAATTGATGCAAATAGTGACTTTGATTCAGTAACTGTCCTAATCCTGCCACCGCAGCGGCAAAGCGAAAATCATCACTCGCCTGTGCTAAGGATTTCACTTTTTGATCGGCACGGATTGGATAGGTAAGTAACTGGCTTTGAGTGGCATCCGGTAGCTGATAACGTAATTTCAGATAGGCGATTTCATCGCGGCTATATTTTTCATTGCCCGTTTTGGGATTATACCCATAGCGAAGTTGATCATTAGACAAATTACCCGCATCAACATAACGCAGCTCGTAAAGTGCCGTGACGGTATGCCCAGCGCCTATTTCGCCCGCATCCACCTTGTCGTTATTAAAATCTTCACGCGCTAAGGCGCGGTTCTCATAACCGATAAGACGGTATTCGGCCACAAGAGCAGGATTAAACTCGACCTGCACTTTCACCTCTTTGGCTATGGTGAGCAAGGTTGCACTTAATTGTTCCACCAGCACTTTTCTCGCCTCATTGAGTGAATCGATATAGGCATATTGTCCATTGCCTTTATCGGCTAATTGCTCCATCAAATGGTCATTGTAATCACCCATGCCAAAACCGAGCGTAGTTAACCCAATCCCTTGTTGTTTCTGTGCGCTAACCAAATCGATTAGCTCATCGAGATTGCTCGTGCCGACATTAAAGTCACCGTCGGTCGCAAGTATCACTCGATTAATGCCGCCTTTAACAAAGTGTTTCTGCGCTAACTGATAAGCAAGCTGAATACCTTGCGCCCCATTGGTTGAACCACCCGCACTAAGCTGCTCTAACGCATAATGAAGAGTTTGACTGTCGTTACCCGCCGCGCCATCTAACACCACTCCAGCAGCGCCGGCGTAGACGACAATCGATACCTTATCCTGAGCATCCAGTTGCTGGGTCAGCATTTTCAAGGCAGTTTGCAACAAAGGTAACTTATCGGGCGATGCCATCGACCCTGACACATCCAGCAGAAACACTAAGTTACTGGCGCCCAGTTCAGCTTTACTCTGCTCATACCCCTTCAAACCAATGCGAAGTAACATCATGTCATCGTTATAGGGTGATGGAGCAAGCTCAGTCGTAACACTGAAGGGTGCCTCATTTTTCCCCGGCAGTGGATAGTCATAGGAAAAATAATTCAGCATTTCTTCAACCCGCAGCGTGTCCTTTTGAGGCAATCGCCCTTCCTTTAGCATTCGCCTTAACGTCGTGTAACTGCCGGTATCGACATCGATAGCAAAAGTCGATACAGGGATCTCCCCTGCGACCATGATGCCGTTTTGCACTTGCTTCTCGAATCGATTGCGCTCAGGTTGCACAGCCCCTGGCCAATCGCCGTTTAACGCGGGCGCCGCACTGATACTGGCCGCAGGTTGAGCAATATACGATCGCCCCTCAGCATTCATTGTTTGCAGCCTAGCTAACGAGACTTGCTCCTGTATGGCGATTGCAGCATCCAATTGCCGATTGGCCTGACGCTTGGCACTTTCCTTAAGCTCTGCGCTTTGCTTTAGCGCTGCTTGTTGCTCCGCGGCAATTTTTGCTTGAACTGCTAATTCAGTAGGGTTTTGCTGCTTCGCAGATTTATCACTGCAAGCACTCAAACCGAGCAGTACAGCGACTGTTAATCCCGAAACAACAAAGCTTAAATGCGTTTTATAGCGAAAGACTGAAGATGGATATCTCATGATAGTGACCTAGTGATTGTGACCCCAATGGTTGATATCCCTATAAACGCAGCCTAAGCACAAAAGGGTTATTTGATAAGAGAAATCGCCACACTCACTTTGCCAAGCATACTATTTATTAAAAACAAAGACATTTAAGCGTCTTTTGCAACCATGATCACACAAGAACATTCTTCTGGACTCTAGAATAGAGCCTTGTAATAAGCCGCGTTTATGGACCCACTCGTGTCACACTCTGCTCATTTGTTTTCATTAAGAATTGCCCACGCCCTTAGCGAGGCGTGCGTAAAAGATAAGTATTCGGTTAAGCGTTTTGGACAAGATTTGCTGGCGGGGCTCACCGTCGGGATTATTGCTATTCCGTTGGCGATGGCACTGGCGATTGCCAGTGGTGTTGCCCCACAATATGGCCTATACACCGCCATTGTCGGTGGTTTTATCATTGCGATGACGGGCGGCTCACGTTATAGCGTGTCAGGGCCAACGGCCGCCTTCGTCGTATTACTCTATCCCATCGCCCAGCAATTTGGTTTGGCGGGGCTGCTCATTGCGACAGTGATGTCAGGCATGATGTTAGTCGCCATGGCGATGTTAAGACTGGGTCGATTAATCCTATACATTCCTGAATCGGTCACCTTAGGCTTTACCGCAGGGATTGGGGTGGTGATAGCAACCTTGCAGCTAAAAGACTTCTTCGGTCTGCATATAGAGCACATGCCAGAGCAATATTTTGCCAAACTCATGGCACTAGGTCAGGCATTGCCTGCACTTCACCTACCAAGCTTATTAGTGGCTGCTGCTACCTTAGCCACTATGCTACTCTGGCCTAGATTAAAAATCCCAGTACCAGCCCACCTTCCTGCCATCGTTTTGGGCAGTATTCTCGCTTTAGTGTTAAATGCTATGGGCGCTGATATTGAGACCATAGGAACACGTTTCCATTACCAATTAAGCGACGGCAGTGTCGGCACAGGTATCCCTGCGGTTCTCCCCCACTTTGAATGGCCTTGGTTACAAACTGGCGCCAATGGTCAAGCCTTTGAATTTAATCTGGCCACTTTTCAAGCCTTACTCCCCGCCGCCTTCGCGATTGCCATGTTAGGTGCCATAGAATCGCTGCTATGTGCAGTTGTGCTTGATGGCATGACAGGAAAACGCCATAGCGCGAACAGCGAGCTTCTCGGCCAAGGGATAGGCAATATTATCGCCCCCTTCTTTGGCGGGATCCCAGCAACCGCGGCGATTGCCCGCAGTGCGGCAAACGTTAAAGCGGGTGCTCAGAGTCCGATCGCATCGATGATCCATGCCATAGTGGTCTTGGTTGGTTTAGTCGCGCTCGCAGGAGTTCTTGCCTACTTACCCATGTCGGCCATGGCCGCATTATTACTGGTTGTAGCTTGGAATATGAGTGAAGCCCCTAAAGCGGTGCATTTACTGAAAACTGCGCCCACCAGCGATATATTGGTGTTTTTAAGCTGTTTTTCACTCACGGTGATATTCGATATGGTGATTGCCATCAGTGTAGGGATTATTTTAGCCGCGCTGCTATTTATGAAAGAAATCGCGGAGATGACCAAGCTGTATGATATCAGTAGCAATAAGCGTTATATCGATCAGCCTCTGCCCGCCGACTGGACCGTGCTCAAAATTAATGGCCCACTATTTTTTGCCGCTGCGGATCGTATTTTTGCCGAAATCGCCAGCCTCACTCAAGATAAACAAGTGATTGTACTTTACTTAGATGGGGTATCGATTCTGGATGCTGGTGGTCTTGCAGCACTCAATAAACTGATTGAAAAATGTAAGCATAACCATACTAAGTTGATTATTGCCGATTTGCAGTTTCAGCCCATTCGCACCCTTGCGAGGGCTAAAGTGCAACCAATTGAAGGGATACTGAAGTTTTATCCTACCCTGCGGGAAGCCTTAGCCGAAGCGCCATCATTTGAGCATATCGTCGAATCTAATCCAGCAGCAACCCACTAATTGCAAATTGATATTTTATCCCCAACGCACAGTATCTGCGTTGGGGTATAGGGTTTATTTAGGCCAATTCAACGAACACTTTATCCATCCTAAAGGCACTATTTTTACGCGCAAAAAACGCCAGAAATCGGGCTTTACATGGTATTATTCTGCGCCATGATGCTCCCAGCTCTTACAGGAGCCGCGAACATCGACTGTACCCAGACCTGAAACAAGGTCGAAATATAATTAAAATTAGTGAGTTAAGGAGTTATCATGCAAGCCCTTGTTGCTGTTGTTATGGGTTCTAAGAGTGATTGGCCCACAATGGAAGCCGCCGCTGAGATCATGGATAAACTGCAAGTGCCTTACCATGTTGAAGTTGTATCAGCCCATAGAACGCCAGATAAGCTGATGGAGTTTGCAGCCGGAGCCGCTGACCGTGGTTTTAAAATTATTATCGGTGGCGCGGGCGGTGCAGCTCATTTACCCGGTATGATTGCCTCAAAAACTCGCTTACCTGTATTAGGTGTACCAGTACAAAGCAAAGCGCTATCGGGCATGGATAGCTTACTGTCTATCGTGCAGATGCCAAAGGGTATCGCCGTAGGCACACTCGCCATCGGTACCGCTGGAGCCTTTAACGCTGGTCTACTGGCCTGCCAAATTCTCGCCAATAACGATGCAGATCTTGCCGCACGTTTAGAAGCCTTTAGGGAAGAACAAACCCGCGCAGTACTGGACAATCCCGATCCGAGGGAAGCCTAATGACCCAAGCAAACGCAAAATCAAAGGTTTGGGTGTTAGGGAATGGTCAACTCGGCGCTATGCTGACCCACGCAGGCGAGCCACTGGCTATTGATGTTCGCGCCGTCGATATTATGACGCCCACCGATGAAATCCTGCCGCTGGCGCCTCAGGATATTATCACCGCCGAACGCGAGCAGTGGCCAGAATCCGCCTTAAGCTTACAACTCAGTAGCCATCCGCATTTTGTTAACGGCCCAGTATTTAGCCGTTTGGCCGACCGTTACAGCCAAAAAAGCTTACTCGATCAGCTCCAAGTCCCAACGGCACCTTGGACACTTGTCGATGATAAGACCAACGTCGAAAACTTGTATCAAGCCTTTGGCCCACGCGTGTTGATGAAACGTCGCACGGGCGGTTACGACGGCAAAGGCCAATATTGGTTAAAGCAAGCCGAAGCAGGTGACATCCCCCATGATTGGCGCAACTTAGCCATTGCCGAGCAAGCAATTAACTTCGATGAAGAAGTCTCCTTAGTCGGCGTACGTACCCGTGAAGGTCAATGCGTGTTTTATCCATTAACACTGAACCTGCACCAAGATGGCATTTTGATGGCCTCAATTTCGCCACTGACTCGTCTGAATCACCTGCAAGCGCAAGCGGAAGGCATGCTGAGCGCTATTATGCATGAGCTGGAATATGTCGGCGTAATGGCGATGGAATGTTTCCGAGTTGGCGATAAGCTGCTGGTTAACGAGTTAGCGCCGCGGGTACACAACTCAGGCCATTGGACCCAAGCGGGTACCCATATGGATCAATTCCAACTGCATTTAAGAGCCCTGTGCGGTATTGCTATTCCGCAGCCACAGGTGAACTTTCAATGCGTGATGGTCAATCTGATCGGTATTGATAACGATCCTCGCTGGTTAAGCTTGCCTAATGCTGAGCTCTATTGGTACAACAAAGAGGTTCGCCCAGGCCGTAAAGTCGGGCACTTAAATCTTTCGGTGCCTAATACGGGCGTGTTAACAGATAGTATTGGCGCGTTGCAAACTTGGATGCCAAACCAATACCAAGCGCCCCTTGCGTGGATTTTAGCCGAGTTTGCGAAAGCCTAACCGAGCAGCGCAACTCACTGATAAGGGAATATATTTATTCCTTTATCAGTGAATTTATCAACTTCGTTATATACTTATTCTTACTCAGCGTGAATGAGTTAGTGATGTGGCGATTCAATCAGACTAACCGGAGCACGAATAAAGGAACTGCCGAGTGAAATTAAGGGATAATTTTAAACGTAAAACTATTGACCGCTTAGACTATCGCTATCACCTCTTATTGTTGATTGTACCGATAGCGCTTTTCGTTTTATTGTTCGTTTTTAATGCTCCGACAGAAGGCTGGACTATTCTCCCTCTGCTGTTTGTGTGCCTTATCTATGTCATTGCCTACAGCTTAATCTACTATCTCCACCAAGGGCGTTTAACTCGCCTATGGCAACATCTAGAGCAAGTCGTGAACATTAACGATGCCATTTACGAACTTGCCCACCTGTCGAGTCAGTATAAAAATGAACATGCATTTCTCGATGCCCTGTTGAATAAAGCCGTCTGTATTATTAACGGTGCAGAAATGGGCAGCATTATCAAAGTCAATGAAGATAACCATAGACTGCATTTCGAGTCAGTAGTTGGACTCGATCTTAACAAGCTAAAACAATTGAATTTCTCCCTTGAACAATCCTTCGAGTATCGACTCACCAAGGGTAAATGTGACCGTGTAGTCGTTGTGGATGATATGAAAAATATCAATGCCGCAAGCACGCTAACAGATGAACAGCAACAGGTGCTGCTTACAGCAGCCAAGCAACCGATACGCTCCACACTCTCAAGCCCAATACGGATTGATGGCAAACTTTACGGTATGCTGAATCTCGACAGCAGTAGTGTTGGCGCCTTTAACGACTACGACCGTAATTTGGTCTCTATTCTTACCCACGAGGCCAGCAACGCCATTGCCCTGTATCAAAAGTCATTACAAATCACTAAACTCGCCAACTTCGACAACTTAACCGGACTCTATAACCGTAAAAACTTCGAAGATGCCCTGCAACATTGGCAACCTAAGGCTCAATTAGGCAGCTTTTTAGTGATCATTGATATGGATAATCTCAAAATTATCAATGATCAACAGGGACATCAGGTCGGCGATGTGGCAATAAAAGAAGTCGCTAAAACAATCCTAGGTTTCTGGAAACACAAAGGCATTATCTCTCGGTTTGGTGGCGATGAGTTTGTCGCCCTATGCCATGGCCCGCTTGAATTACTCGAAAACGATCTGGATGCCATGCGCCTTAAGTTACATCATGAGTCGCCGCTAAATCTCAATTTTAGTGTAGGCATCGCCCCTTACGATAATGATTGGGCTAAGTCTTTTAAACAGGCTGATAATGCAATGTATGAGCAAAAGCGCGGTAAAAAACAGGCCGTTAATGCACTCGAAGCCATAGCGGCTAATAATCAGCTGCCGCAATAAACATTCGGCAACAGCTTATAGTCAATAAGCTCCTCGTACATGGGCGCAAGGTTAATCAAAAAATAGTCGCCATAACCAAGAAGAATCTAAATCCTCCTTGCAGGTTTTATACTGAGCCGCATAACGTTTGGCTCTATCATCCACCTTAGCTGCAACCTTGACTAACCAAGCCTTAGACTTATAAGAGCCTCGACGATAACCTCCCCAACCTTCGTGGTAATTGAGGTACTGCGCCTTCGCATCCCATTTAGAAATTCCATTGATTTTATTGGTCTTGTAAATAAACCAGCCCATAAAATCCATGGCATCATCAAAATTACTGCGCGAAGACCAACTATTACCAGTCTCGCGAACATAGTCATCCCACGTCATGGATTTGGCCTGTGCATAACCATAGGCATCACTGGCTCGGCCAATGGGAATAAAGCCTAAAAAGTACTGCATAGGCGGCGCCGCATTATGTTTAAACGAGCTTTCTTGATACATCATTGCCAGAGGCACATGCACGGGTACGCCCCATTTATCGCGGGTATCCTTAGCGGCCTCGTACCATGAACGATGTTCTTGAAAAATATCGCAAAGGTTGTCAGGAGATTTTGGCGGAGAAGTGGCGCAACCAGACAGAAAACCGATGGATGCACATAACAGAGTTGTCGAAAGCCATTTCATTAAGCGCTTGTTCTCCAAAGAAGTAAAACTTGCCCATCATCGCACAGTGATAGAATGAGGCAAAGCACCAATCCTGTTTTTGGCGCTAAGATCACCTTCGCGCCTATTTCCAGGTCATACTCATTAACAGAAATGACAATCCATTGTTAAAACGAACTATTTTGTTTCAGGACTTAAATCAAACTGACATTCATGATTTTCTTGTTGCCACACACCAGGCTCCCAATAGTTGGTATCTTTACCCATGTAACGTTTATCCGTGTGGAATAATGCCCCTATGTGGTAACGCTGGTGCCCTTCGACCACTAACGTAAAGGTTTTTGGCGTTCGCGCGCTAAGGGACACCCCAAGGGATGGAGCATCAATTAACTCGGCAACGGTAAACTCATATTCCCCAGGTGCTAATTGATAATTAGGCTTTGAGACCACAGGCTTACCATCTAGATGAGTCACCACCACTCGATACCAATGGGTACTAGCATCGGGTTGTAAATAGCCCGATACCGTACCACAACTTAAATCATCTTCAGGGGATGAAGCGCAACCTGAGAGTAACGCAGTAGACCCAAGCAAACTGGCAGCGAGAATAAATGTCCGCATCTTCACACCTTGACTCATTAGGCTGGCGCGCCGAAATAGTCAGTCAGATAATCATCAAAGGATACCGCACTTTGCGCCGCTTCGATGTCCGCTTGCTTGTTAAGCGATGCTTGTGCCTCAGCTTGATAATCGCTGACAACCTCAGCTGATAAGGGGTAATCCATAAAATATTGATGATATTGCTGTGCCAGTGACATCACCCACTGCCCATGATCTTGCCCCTTGGTTACCAATTGCTGAAGCACTTGGCCCGACAAGGTTTTGTGTGGGTCATTTACAGCTTCACGCCAATGGGCTAAGGCCACTTGGTAATCCTGTTTATCACCATCGAGTAACTTAGCCAATGAGTCCAAATGCTCAAAGAGATCCAAGAGCCACGTCTGCAATGGCCGCGTACCCGAATCGGTCATCAGTTCAAGCCCTGGTTTACGGCCTTCAAGCACAACTGACTTTAAGTTAGCACTTAAACGAGCTTCCTCTGCCGCATCTGATTTAGGAGAATCTGTTAATAAACAATAGAGTAAGAACAAGTCGAGGAAACGCACTTGGCTAGCCTCAATCCCAATCGGGCTAAAAGGGTTCACATCTAATGCACGTACTTCAATATATTCCACCCCTGCGCGGGCAAGTGCTTCAGAGGGTTTCTCACCACTTTTTGTCACCCGTTTAGCGCGGATAGGCGAGTAAAATTCGTTTTCAATTTGCAGCACATTAGCATTGAGTTGACGATATTCACCATCCACCTTGACGCCAATATTGGCAAAATTTGCCGATGGCATCTTAATTGCCACTTTAATCCCCGCCAAATACTCGGGCAGAGAATTATAACTAATATTGAGATCTTCTTGCTCTTTATTGGTATAGCCCAAATCGCTCATCCGTAGCGACGTTGCATAGGGTAGATACAGTGTGCCGCGTCCCGACTTTTCAAAACGTAAATCGGTCTTTTGCCCCTTGATAAATGAGCTACACAACGCTGGAGAGGCACCAAACAAATAAGGCAACACCCAGACCAAACGGCGATAATTGCGGATAAGTCCGAAGTAAGACTCGGAGATAAAATCCTCAAAGCTCAAGCCTTTATCGCTCAGTTCATAGAGGCGTTGCCACAATTCCCGCGATACCGAGAAGTTAAAATGCACCCCAGAAATAATCTGCATCAAAGCGCCGTAACGATAAGTTAAGCCCTTACGATACAAGGTTTTCATCTTACCCGTGTTCGACGTACCGTACCGAGCAATGGGGATATTCGCCTCATCTTTTACATAGCAGGGCATGCTCACGGGCCAAAGACGCTGACCATGCAAATGCCGCACACTATAGGCATGGGTCTGGGTCAAGCCTTGCAATAGCGGCTCAACCTGATTATTCACCGGAGTAATAAATTCAAGCAGTGCTTCACTGTAGTCAGTTGTAATACGCGAGTGAGTCAAGGCCGACCCTAACTCGATGGGATGACCATCTAGCGCAAGGTAGCCAGATTCATCAATACGTAGCGCCTCACGCTCAATTCCACGTTGCATGCCAAGGAGTGCGGCGCGCCCTTGAGCGTCCGAGAAATGTTGTACTAATTCATTGAATGGCTTCAATTTGCGCTTCTCTGATTGGTGGTTCGCTATCGCGACAAGGTTAACAGTCAGACCTTTATTTTGAGGCTTATCTTTCAAAATACGCCTCAAAATAAATCTAAACCTGTCCATGGGGCAAGCCAAATTACATTCTTCTGCGATTAAACGCAGACGGTGACAGCTAATGCTGTCACCGCCATACACTTTAACACTTTAGACAACAGCCACTTTGTGCTGCACGATTAACTTGTCTGCAATTTATACCCAAACAACCTAAAGAGGTTGAAACTCGTATCTTTGGGTTTGTTAGGTATATATAAGGCCAAAAAGCTAATTTACAATACTAAAGTTTCAATTGGATAGCCTAAAGTTGCCAAATCCGCTTCAATTTTAGCCTTGTCACCCACAACCAAGATGATCATTTGTGAAATATCTAGCTCGGAAGCCGCGAGGGCATTGAGTTCATCTTTTGTTACAGTATTTATAATTTTGTCCTGCTCGGTAGTAAAATCTTGGCTTAATTGATAACGCTGAATCATCCGCATAAAACCCGCCTTCTGATAAGGCGTCTCATAATCCAGCGCCTGCCCTTGGGAAACCGAGTTTCGCATAAAGGTCAGCTCCGCATCAGTCATCCCTTGCTGCTGATAAGCTTTGATTTCTTTAATAAACTCATTTAAGGCTTTAGCAGTTACATCAGTACGCACATCGCTAGAGGCGATAAACTCCCCCGCTTCACCCGCTCCCGAGAAACTTGTACGCGCGCCATAGGTATAGCCCTTATTCTCACGTAGGTTAAGGTTAATACGACTATTAAAAGCCCCCCCAAGAGGGTAGTTCATTAAATACGATTTAAAATAATTGCCTGTTGCATCATAGGGTAATGCGCGTTTCGCAATATTGATCACCGACTGTGCAGCGCCGGGTTTATCAATCACATAAATAGTGCCCCCTTTAAGAGCAGGGAATGATTTGAGCGGCGGCAATACACTGGCCTCACCTTGCCATTGACTTAATCCTGCAAGTTTTGATAACAATGCGCTTTCAGGCAGATTTGCCACAGTAATAATTTTGGCATTAGCACCACGATACTGCTCGGCGTAAAATGCTTTCACATCCGCAAGTGTCAGCGCGGCTACTGAATCTAACGTTCCCGCATCACTCACCCCAAGGGCGTTATTGTTACCATAGAGCAAGCTATACAGCGCAGCATTGGCCTGATAGCTAGGATCAGACTGCATATGTTGAATTTGCTGTAATTGTTGCTGCTTCACGCGAGTAAAATCGGCCTCATCGAAGGCTGGCATAAATAGCTTTTCTTCTAAGATGGCTAAGGTTTCATCCAAATGCTCGGTGAGCGCTGAAACTTTAATCGTGCTTTGATATTCCGAAGCACTAAAATCGACCGTGCTACCTAACATCTCAAGCGCCTGTGACAATTGTTCACTGCTACGCTTTTGGGTCGATTCATTGAGCATTTCCGCAGTTAAGCTTGCCAGTCCCGCCTTTTCGACGGGGACGAGTCGATGACCACCGTTAAGATAAATCACCAACTCAACCGTTGGTGTCTCGGCGCTTTGAGTGCCCATCACTTCAATGCCATTGGCTAACTTACTGGTCCAGATTTGCGGCACTTTCAGCACAGGCGCAGCCCCCGTTGCGGGCATTTTTGAACGATCAAAGCTTGAAACCAATTTAGCGGTAGGTAATTCACCTTCAACCGCCGTTTGGGCAACTGGCAGCGTTTGGGCAGTGAAGTTATCGGGATGGGCAACTAAGGCCTTCATACCCTGCGGCACCACACTCATCACCACCATAGGTTTGTCTTTGATGTATTTTTTAAATACGCGCATCACATCGTCTTTAGTTACATTAGCGTAACGAGCAAGGTCAGAAGCTATTTTATTCGGCTCACCAAACAAGGTTTGATTTAGCGCCAAAGTCGATACTTTTCCTTTGACACTTTGCAGACCAAATATGCTATCGGCCTCAAACTGGACTTTTACTTTTTGCAAGTCTTCGTCGGTCACGCCGCGCTGCTCGAACTCATTAATAGATGCCAAGATCCGCTGCTCAAGCTCAGCAAGCGTCGTCTCTTTTTGTGGATTAGCTAGGGCGTAAATCGACATCTGGCATGCCAACTCCTGACAAGGTTGGCTCACGCTGGCCTGCACTGCATAACCATCCTTCACCAGATTTTTATAGATTAATGAGGTTTTCCCCCCACCTAAAATATTGGCTAATAAATCCAGCGCAGCCTCATCGGGATGACTGGCATACACAGTCGGAAAACCTATACGGATCAGTGGTAAATGTACGTTATCTTCCATCGAAATATAGCGGGTCTTATCAAGCGTAACTAAGGTCTTAGGTTCGGACTGAACCTCTGGGCCTCGGGGGATTTCGCCAAAGTATTTATTAACCCAAGCTAAAGCTTGCTGCTCATCAAAATCGCCACCAATCGTCAGCGTTGCATTATTAGGGCCGTACCAGCGCTGGAAAAAGTGCTTAACATCATCCACTGTGGCGCGGTTAAGATCCTCAGGCCAGCCAATAACAGGCCAGGAATATGGATGCCCAACTGGAAACATAGCTTGATTAAAACGCTCGCTCATTCGGCCATAGGGTTGATTATCAATCCGTTGAGCGCGCTCATTTTTTACCGTCTCACGCTGCACTTCAAATTTCTCACTGGTCAGCGCTGGCAATAAAAAGCCCATACGGTCAGACTCAAGCCACAGCATTTTTTCGAGCTGATTGCTAGGGACTGTCTCAAAATAGTTGGTTCTATCAGTATTAGTGGAACCGTTAAGCATTCCACCCGCCTCGGTCACCACCTCAAAATGCTGCTCATCGGCAACGTGCTCTGAGCCTTGGAACATCATATGTTCAAACAAATGAGCGAACCCAGAGCGACCAGCGAGTTCACGGGCTGAGCCGACATGATAAGTCACATCAACATGCACTAGAGGATCAGAGCGATCCTGATGCAAAATTACGGTAAGGCCATTAGCAAGCTGATATTTTTTATAGGGAATACCGACTTGTGAATCTGTGAGTTGCACATTTTCAATTAACCTTATACCTGTAGGTATTTGGGTTGAAGTTTCAGAGGCGCAGCCTGCAAGTGCAGCGGAAATCGCAACCGCTAGTATCCATTTTTTCAAAGTATTCCCCTTATACATCAATGGGCTAAAAATTAGCTCAGCTCAAAACCTTTTATCCACAATCACTTAAGACGCTTAAATATCAGTAAAGTTCCAAGTAATACAATGACTTCCTTTACTAAATCCCGCCCTTTAACCGAACAACTGCGTTAATAAATCAACCAAGCCAGTGTAATGTCACTGCAGCTACCATAAGATAACGAACTATTTTACCGATAAAAATCATACTCAACGCGGGTAACATGGGTAGCTTTAACCAACCCGCAAGTAAACATAATATATCCCCGATAATCGGTGCCCACGACAGTAATAAGGACCACACGCCATAACGCTCGATAAGTGTTAAGGCTTTGGCATGTTTGCCTTCATTCAATGCCTCTGGGGACTTAGCAAATCGCCCTAAACGTCCGAGATAAAAACTTGTCATCGCCCCTAAGGTATTACCAATACTGGCTACAGCAACTAATACTAACCAAGCTTGCGGGACTTTATTTAACAGGGCGACGAGCAAAACTTCAGATCCACCCGGTAACAAGGTGGCCGCCAAAAAAGCTCCCGAAAACATGACAATTAAGTCCGACATAAAAACTTACTCTATGAAATTAATAATTTTTTACATTAAATATTGGGTTACAACTTTGACGTTAAAACGATGTAACAACCAACTATTTCACAACAAACTCATTTATCACAATAAGTTATAAGAAAATCGGTTTGTTATAACCCTGTCACTGCCGATACAATGCCTTTAATGGCAGAAATTGTCCTGTACCTGACGCGCCGCTTGGTATAAGTTCATTTACTTCAAGTGGATACACATACTAGCATCTCAGGTCTATGGGCTTGTAATGATATATTTTTGGAAAACGCATGATCCTTCAAACTATTAGCCGCATCCCTTTTTGGCAAAAAGTCCTCACAGGCTTTATCTTAGGTGCGCTCGTTGGCGTGTTATTAGGCGAAAGCGCAACTGTGCTTAAACCGCTTGGCGATCTATTTATTAGCGCGATAAAAATGCTAGTTGCGCCACTGGTCTTCTGCGCTATCGTGGTAAGTATTACCTCGCTAGGCTCTCAAACCAATCTAAAACGCTTAAGCCTTAAGACCTTAGGCATGTTTATGCTAACAGGTACAATCGCCTCGTTAATCGGCTTAGCCGTTGGTTCGCTTATTGATATGGGCGGCACGATGCAACTGGCCACCACTGAAGTGCGTGAGCGCAATATACCAGGGTTTGCGCAGGTGCTACTCGATATGATCCCTGTCAATCCATTTGCCTCACTGGCCGAAGGTAAAGTACTGCAAATTATTGTGTTTGCTGCTTTAGTCGGGATTGCCATCAACAAGGTCGGCGAGAAGGCTGAGCCGCTTAAACGCACAATTGAAGCGGGCGCCGAAGTGATGTTTCAACTGACTCGCATGGTGTTAAAACTCACCCCAATTGGTGTATTTGGTTTGATGGCTTGGGTGGTGGGTGAATATGGTTTATCGACTCTATTACCTCTAGGTAAGTTTATCGCCGCAATCTATATTGCAGCCCTGATACATATGATTTTTGTGTATGGTGGCTTTGTGAAATTTGCAGGCTTAAGCCCTATGCAATTTTTCCGCAAGGCTATGCCTGCGCAATTAGTGGCTTTTAGTACCTCTTCAAGCTTTGGCACGTTGCCTGCCAGCACTAGAGCGGTTGAAACCATGGGCGTTTCTAAGCGCTACAGCGCCTTTGTTATGCCGCTCGGTGCCACTATGAACATGGATGGCTGTGGTGGTATCTATCCTGCAATTTCGGCGATTTTTATCGCGCAGATTTATGGCATTCCACTCGATACTTTAGATTATGTGATGATTGCCGTCACCGCCACGGTTGCCTCTGTCGGTACTGCTGGCGTGCCAGGCAGCGCAATGGTGATGTTAACAGTGACCTTAGGTGTGATTGGGTTACCGCTCGAAGGTATTGCCTTTATCGCCGCAATCGACCGTATTATCGATATGATCCGCACCGCGACGAACGTAACTGGCGATATGATGACTGCCGTTGTGATTGGTAAATCAGAAAATGAGTTGGATATTGAACAGTTTAATGCCAAAGATACTCAAGCATCGTTAGCCTAATACCTAGGATTGAATCACTGTATACAAAAAACCACCTTAACTAAGGTGGTTTTTTTAGCCCTTTTAAAAGCCATGCATGCTGGTGCTCACCCTAAACCACCCGGCGATACTGTTACGTTGCGCCAAGGTTTTTGTCACCTCATGGGGAAAACGCTCGCTTAAGAAAATCACAAAGTGCCCCATTTTTGGCGCTATACGTTCAATCTCATTATCGGCTTCATCATAAATAATCAGCTCGCCGCAGTCTGCTGGCGTCCAATCCGGATTTAAGAAAAACACCGTAGTTAAGATGCGGTTTTGACTGCCTTTTAGCGCATCCACATGCTTCTTATAAAAAGCGCCGGGTTGATACACAGCATAATGACTTTCATAGTCAAACAACCCCATAAATAAGCGACGATTGAGTCCATCCTTTAATTGCATCATCAAATCCAAATAGAGTGAATCAGGCTCATGCTGCTCCTCTAACCACCGAATCCGATCACGACGAATATCGGGGTTAAGTTGTTGTTCTGCACCACGTCCGATGGATGCCGCTTTCAACTCATGTATTTCTGTTGTTCGAACTTTTTCCAGCAATACTTGGCTTATATGACTAGGAACTAACTCGGGTAAAAAGATATAGCCTTTGTCTACCAAGGCGTCAGCGATCACATCCAGCACTGCTTCACTTAATTGCGAAACCATTAATGCTACATCCAATATAAAGAGGCTACGCTTTAGCTGTACTCAAGGGCTCAAAGGAGGGGAAACTGAGCCTGATTTTCGAGGGGCGTCGATACGGGATAAAGAAGTTATCCCACAGTCAAATGTGGCAGGATTTTAGAGTAAAGATTATCGAAAAACAATAGTGTAAAAAAGGCTTGATAGGTTGCCCTACCAAGCCTTTGGCCCTTTTTACAATGACTCGCTTAGTCGACTAAACCACGACGTTTTAATAAGGCATCGGTCGTAGGTTTTTGACCAGTAAAGTGGATGTAATTCTGCATCAAATCTTCGCTGTTGCCTTTAGACAATACCGCTTCACGGAACTTATCGCCGTTTTCAGCTTTTAAGCCCCCATGTTGGCCCATATAGGCGAAGGCATCGGCGGCAAACACTTCTGTCCACAGGTAAGCGTAATAACCGGCTGAATAGCCACCCGAGAAGGCATGGCTAAAATAGCTCGACTTATAACGCGGTGGGATCGGCGCGAAATCGAGGCCATGTTTGGCTAACACTTGATGCTCAAACTGTTCCACATCCTTGATTTGGGTGTCGGCACCAATCGAGTGCCATTCCATATCCAGTAATGCAGCCGCTAAATACTCAACGGTATCAAAACCTTGACCAAATTTATTCGAGGCTAAGATTTTATCGAGTAAGGCTTTAGGAATAGGTTCACCAGTTTGATAGTGCTTGGCGTAATTGGCAATGACTGCTGGGTCAATGTTCCAATCTTCGTTAACTTGAGACGGAAACTCCACAAAGTCGCGCGCCGTAGAGGTACCTGCCACACTCGGGTATTTCACCTTGGAGAATAAACCGTGCACCGCATGACCAAATTCATGGAACATAGTGGTCACTTCATCGAAGGTCATCAAGGTTGGGCCGTCAGCAGGTTTCGGGATATTCAGGGCGTTATACACAACCGGTTTAGTACCGAGTAGCCCGCTCTGAGTGACAAACTCATCCATCCACGCGCCGCCGCCCTTGCCTTCACGGGCATAAGGGTCGAGATAGAACAGGCCAATTGAGCTGTTGTCTTTATCGAAAACCTCAAAGGCGAGCACATCGCTATGCCATACTGGTAAATCGGTGCGAGGTTTAATGCTAATGCCGTAGAGTTTGTTCATTGCGAAGAACAAACCATCCTTGAGCACTGAATTGAATTCAAAATAAGGTTTGATGCTGCTCTCGTCGAGGGCATACTTTTGTTGGCGCACTTTCTCGGCGTAATAAGCCCAATCCCAAGGTTGCAATTCAAAATTGCCGCCAGCTTTTTTGATTTCAGCTTGGATATCCGCCGCATCGGCCTTAGCGTGAGCCAACGCCTTAGGGGCCAAGTCATCTAAAATTTCATACACTGCGCTTGGCGTTTTAGCCATTTGGTCGGCCACGGCATAGGCAGCCCAAGTATCAAAGCCGAGTAAATTGGCTTTCTTGGCGCGCAGCTGCGCCATCTTCACGATTAAAGGGCCATTGCTAGCAACGGCACGGTGGGCCGAGGTTTCCCAGACTTTTTGGCGCAGTTCACGATTATTTAAACTGGCTAAAATAGGCTGACGCGTCGTGTTCACTAAGGTAATCAAGTAACCCGTTTTACCCGCTGCTTGCGCTGCGGCCGCTAAGGTCGCGATTTCACTATCAGATAAACCGTCTAGCTGTGCCTTGTCGGTCACGACAATCACATCGTCTTTAAATGACTTTAAACTGTTTTGGGAAAACTCAGTCGCTAGGGTGGCCAACTCAGCGTTGAAATCACGCATTTGGGCTTTATCGGCATCGGATAATTTGGCCCCTGCACGCACAAACTGATCGTAATAAAACTCGACTAGGCGCTTATCTTCAGCATTTAACGTGTCACGTTGTTGATACACGGTTTCAACACGTGCAAATAAGCTTGGATCTAAATAAATGTTATCGCGATGAGCCGATAACTTAGGCGCTAAATCCGCCTCCGTTTTTTGAAAATTATCATCGGAGATCAAACCCGCGAGGTTAAAGAAGGTGCGTGACACTCGAGTCAACAACCCACCCGACGTTTCCATAGCTAAAATGGTATTCTCAAAGGTCGGTGCCTGTTTATTGCCAATAATGGCGGCGATTTCAGCCTCGTGCTCTTTTATCCCCTGCGCAAAGGCGGGGGCATAATCCGAGCTCTTGATCAAATTAAACTGTGGTGCTTGATCTTGTAATGGACTCTTACTTAATAACACATTGGTCGCATCTATTTGAGCTGGTGTTGAAGCAGCTTTGGCTGCGACAGCATTAGTAGCTTCAGTATTTACAGCAGAATTTTCAGAACAGGCGCCCAATAACAACGCCGCGGTAACAGCGGTAAAAATAACAGACTTACGCATATTAACTCCCTTAAGTGTCACTGCCCTGTCTTTATATTTTTTAAGTGAAAGGTGCGAGTAACGGATTTTGGCTTCTCTTCCAACGAGTGCATCTTCAAGGCACTGTCGTCGATGCACAACCTTAGCAAGTTAACCGCCATTCAGCCAAGCTTTCGACCAACGTATTCAAGGCTAAATTGTATCGCTTTATGTGTGACGAACCTCAAATAACATCATCAAGCGAGCACCACTGCCATGCCCACATTACATCTGAATAACAAAAATTATAAACAACATGATAAATATAAAAATAATTTAATTTAAAAATAATAAGTTACCTAAGAACAATTATAAAAACGCTAAAGGTTAACGCGATAACGATATAAAAATCGGCTTAAAACCAAACCATTTAAATAACAAATATTAATTATTTTTAACAAACAACCAATCCAAGTGTTTATCCAATAGACAAACAAAAATCACGTCATATATCGGTTGTAATTTAATCAATCGAATTCATTGTCACAATTTAATACAGCCTTTATCCAATTAATGTCACATTCAGATCATCAAATGTCTTTATAATCCTGTTCGTTAACTTAATGCTTCTGTAACTAATCGTTTTCAGAACAGTTTCAGAATATAAGTTAACAGGATGATGGGCATGCTCAAAAATAGAGCATGTATTAGGGTCACATAAATATAAATAGAGAAAACTATGTTAAATAAAAAACTACTCGCAGTGATGATCACTGCCGCCCTTGGTGTAAGCGCCTGTGGCTCAGATGATGAGCCAATTGTTCAAGCGGATTTACGTGTACTAGAAACCACCGATCTGCACACGAATATCATGGATTTCAACTACTACAGTGGTAAAGAAGACCCAACAATTGGTCTCGCGCGTACCGCAAGTTTAATTCATGCGGCTCGTCAGGAGTCCAAAAACAGTGTGCTCGTTGATAACGGTGATCTGCTTCAAGGCAGTCCAATGGGCGACTATATGGCTAAAGTCGGCCTGCAAATGGGTGATGTTCATCCGGCTTATAAAGCGATGAACCTACTAGATTATGAAGTGGGGAATATCGGGAATCACGAATTTAACTATGGTTTAGACTTTTTAAATAAATCACTTCATGGTGCTAAATTTCCTTATATTAACGCCAACGTATATTGTGCTGATGAAAACGGTTGTTGGAATAATGTGAAAAAAGGTGAGCATTTATTCACCCCATATATCATTAAAGAAAAACAAATTATCGATAACGAAGGAAATAACCAAACCATTAAGATTGGTTATATTGGTTTTGTGCCGCCACAAATCTTATTGTGGGATAAACAAAATCTTACTGGCAAAGTTAAGGTTGAAGATATCGTCGAGACAGCAAAGAAATATGTGCCTGAAATGAAGGCGAAAGGCGCTGATTTGATTATCGCGATCCCCCACTCTGGTATCGGTTCAACAGAGAATCCTGGCGATCCAATGGCGGAAAACGCTACCTACGCGTTAACGAATGTAAAAGATATTAATGCCATTATGTTTGGTCACAGCCACTCCATCTTCCCCGATGCCAAATATGCCGACCTACCTAATACAGATGTGACTAAGGGTCTATTAAACGGCGTCCCAGCCGTAATGCCTGGACGTTGGGGTGACAACTTAGGTGTGGTAGACTTTAAACTAGAGCGTAAAGACGGTAAATGGATGGTACTTAGTGCAACGACTAAGGCTCGTCCTATCTATGATGGCGCAACTAAAACGCCATTAGTGGAAGCAGACGCTGCCATTCATGATGCAGTCGCCGCCGAGCACCAAGGCACACTTGCCTTCGTGGATGAGCCAATTGGGGTTGCTGCCGCCGATATGTATAGCTTCTTGACCTTAGTGCAGGACGATCCAACGGTGCAAATCGTTTCCGATGCACAAATAGCCAACGTAAAAGCCAAACTCCCTGAGGCGTTAAAAAATCTGCCAGTCTTATCGGCATCTGCGCCATTCAAAGCCGGCGGGCGTCATGGCACAACCAGCGATGCAGACCAATACGTGCAAGTGGATAAAGGCGCATTGACCTTTAAAAATGCTGCCGATCTTTATCTCTACCCCAATACCATGGTGGCGGTAAAGGCCACAGGTGCAGAGCTGAAAGACTGGCTGGAATGTTCCGCTAACCAGTTTAAGCAAATCGACCCAAGTAAAACAACGCCACAGGAGTTAATCAACTGGGACGGTCATCCAACCTACAACTTCGACGTACTCGATGGTTTAACTTATAAAATTGATGTCACTCAACCAAGTAAATTCGACCGTGACTGCGCTGTTGTCAACGCCAATGCTAACCGTATCGTCGATTTAAGCTATACCGATGAAAATGGCAAAGTATTCACTGGCGAAGAATTTGCAGCCAAAGAATTTATCGTGGCCTCAAATAACTATCGCGCCTTTGGTGGTAAGTTCGCCGGTACAGGCAGTGACCATGTGGTTCTGGAACTGCCAGATACCAACCGTGAAGCCTTAGCGGCCTATATCACAGCGCAATCTAAGTACAATGAAACAACAGGCAAGTACGAAGGCATGGTAAACCCAAGTGCTGACTACAACTGGGATTTCAAAACCATCAACACGAATGTGACCCTTGATATTCGCTTCCAAACCCAAGATAGCGATAAAGCCGCAACCTTTATCGAAGCGAATAAACAACGCGAAATGACCAAACTGAGTAAAGATGAACTCGGTTTTGCCGTGTACCGCATCAACCTAAGCCAGGATAAAGCAAAGTAATTTGCGTTACTTCCACTTAGATTAAGTTAAAGACAATTAGGTTTAACCTAGCTTCGTGCTGTGGATCAGAAAAGGCTCTTCGTGAGCCTTTTCTTTTAGTTTTATCCCTGCATACTCTAAACCTTAACAGAATAAACTAAATGAGTTTATTCCTTTGCCATCTAAGGTTTTGTGTAATCCGCTATCTCACTTATCATTAGTAAGTGATATAAACGAAGAGAAAGCCTATGAAATCCCCTTCTATACTGTGTGCATCAACCCTATTGCTTGCCAGCCTACAACCCGTTTGTGCCGAAGTCATTCTACAGCTTCCAAGCGATGTTGAGCTGCTCACCGTAAATGGACAAAAGCCATTAAACACCTCACCTGTTACGCTAAGTAATGGATTGAACCAAATCGCTTTTCGCTACAATGCTCAATACCGTAAACAGGCAAATTCAGTACGCTATCAATCGGACGTGCTGATCATTCGCTTTAATCAAACAGACCAAGAATTACATCTCAAACTGCCCAATATAGATTCGGCTAAGGCTGCAAAGCAATTCGATGAGTTACCATTACTCATGCTTTTAGATAAGCATAATCAAGTGATTGCGTTCGACCAAGATAGATTAGTGAAAAATGGGTTACAGATAGGCCGAAACTTCGAGCAGGAAATCTTTCAGTATAATCAGGGACAACATCCCGCCTCGATAACGTTTACCACTCAGCAAAGCCTGCCTCAAGTATCAGCGACAACGAGTGCACCAACTCTGCCTGCTACCTCTTCTGCGACGTCCACTATAGTTACCACCACAGCAGTCGCATCCACAGCTGCAATAACACAAAGCACAGCGCCTGATTCACCAACTCAAGCCGAAATCAGCCATATGCTGGATTATTGGTATCAACTCGCCGATGACGTCACTAAAGCAAAGTTCAAAGCCAAAATTAATGGGCAATAAGCTTATTCGTTACTTTTTGCGCAGCAGCAAACTAGCATGGTCACGCTAACCCCAATTCAGAATAGAGCAGCCTAGGTTGCTCTTTTTATTGGCCTGATGTTATGTGCCTAAATTTTTAGAGTAACCCAATCTGAAATGGTATCTAAGGGAGAATGTAAAAGTGAAAAAAGCAGAAACTGAAAACATCAAAAACAAAAAAGCCAGCTTATTCAGCTGGCTTCATTGTTTAGTTAGGCGCTTGGCGATGACCTACTCTCACATGGGGAGACCCCACACTACCATCGGCGCGATTGCGTTTCACTTCTGAGTTCGGGA
>NZ_JAKZGV010000057.1:0-26109 GCF_022557375.1 Shewanella sp. MM_2022_3 | reverse complement strand
GATATCTAAACCGATTGTAGTAATCTTCATAGGTGGACCCGTCCTCTTTCTGATGAGTTTTAGCGACTACATCGTGGCCCATTGCGAGGCCGATTTAAAGTGGATGGGTCCATTCCATTATCCATGCCATCGCGGCATTCGTGAATCCATTCACATCAGACTGGGCGGTCGAGCATCCACGGATGGACTCGCTGCGCGTCGTCGAGCAAATACCATGGTTCGCCTTTCAATTTTTAACGCGCTTCTGTCTCAAAGCATGCTGCGTGTCATCGAGCAAATACCATTGTTCACCTTTCAATGTTGTATAAGTCTTTATTTCCTGAGCACTTTACTTAAAAAGCTTTGGGTTCTGGCTTCTTTGGGGCGGGTGAATAATTCCTCGGGGATATTGGACTCCACTACATAGCCGCCATCCATAAAGATGACTCTGTCGGAAACATCGCGTGCAAAGCCCATTTCGTGGGTCACAATTACCATGGTCATGCCTTTTTGCGCTAAGTCCTTCATCACATCCAGTACATCGCCAACCATTTCGGGGTCGAGTGCCGAGGTGGGCTCGTCGAATAGCATGAGATCTGGCTCCATCGCCAGTGCGCGGGCAATGGCAACCCTTTGCTTTTGGCCACCCGAGAGACTCGAAGGATAGGCATTGGCTTTATCCTGCAAGCCCACTTGAGTGAGCAGCGTCAGCGCCTTGTTATCTGCTTCGGCTTGGGTCATTAACTTTAGGCTCACTGGCGCTAAGGTAATGTTTTGCAATACGGTTTTATGGGGGAATAGGTTGAAGTTTTGGAACACCATGCCCACTTTTTGCCGCAATTTATCGACACAGGCATCCTTGGCGGTAATGGATTGCCCTTCGATTTCAATATCCCCTTGGGTGGGTTTTTCTAACAGGTTGATGCAACGTAAAAAGGTGCTTTTACCGCTGCCGCTGGGGCCGATCACACTCACCACTTCGCCTTGGCGAATATGTTCGTTGATGCCCTTAAGGACCGCATTGTCGCCGTAACTTTTGTGTAGGTTGGTTATGTTAATCACTTTGCTTCAACCTCTTTTCGAATTTCGACAGCATAAATGTGAAGCTGTAGGTCAGGAACAGGTAAATCAGCGCACAGGTAAAGAGTGGGATACTGTCTTCAAAGGTACGACTACGGATAATCTCGCCCGCCCGCATTAAATCCACACCGCCAATAAAGCCAATTACGGCGGTTTCTTTGAGTAGCACGATAAACTCATTGCCTAACGCGGGCAGAATATTCTTAATCGCCTGCGGCAGAATAATCAGTTTCATGGTCATGGCTTGCGATAGTCCAAGCGAGCGTGCTGCTTCGGTTTGACCTTTATCGACGGCTTGGATCCCTGCGCGAATAATCTCAGAGATATAAGCGCCACTGTTTAAACCAAAGGCGATAATGGCGGCAGTAATTTTATCGACATCGAATGCGGCCAGCACGATGAAGTAAAGGATCACTAACTGCACCACCACAGGCGTGCCGCGGATTACGCCAACATAAAGTTCGGCGGGAAAGCGGATATACCACTTAGATGACATCTTCATCAGTGTGGTGCCCACGCCTAATACTGCGCCTAATAACATGGCGAAGAAGGTCACAATCAAGGTGACTTTTAAGCCGTTTAAGATCAGCAGTATGCCTATCATGCCGTCGTCGCCAATGGGACTAAACAGCGAAGTATTAATTGCTTCTAACATAGGGATCACTTGATATGGGCTGAAACGAGCGTCTGATATTGGCCGCTTTCTTTCAAGTTTTTCAGCGTGTTATTAATGCTAGTGAGGAGTTCAGGCTGCTGCTTTGACACCGCAAAGCCATAAAACTCAGCGGGGAAATCCAGCTTGATCAGTTTGAGATCGGGGTTTTTCGCCAGATAGTTCGCCGCAGGCTCGCTATCGAATAGCACTAAGTCGACTTTACCATTCTTCAGCTCCATGATGGCTTCGAAGCCTGTGTTAAAGGCGGTGACATTTTGGGTGTATTTTTTAGACATCATATCGGCGGTTGAGCCGAGCTGCACCGCAAAGTGTTTGTCTTTAATGTCATCAAGAGTATGAATTGTATCGTTATCTTTATTGACGAGCAGCACTTGAGTTGCCTCATAGTAGGGCTCCGAAAAGTTAACGCTGGCTTGGCGCTCTGGCGTGATGGTCATGCCCGAGGCAATAAAATCAATCTTGCCTGAGTTTAGCGCCACGATCAGTGAATCGAATTTCATGTTTTCGACTTTGAGCGTTTTGCCGGCATCTTTAGCGATTTGTTTGGCAAGCTCAATGTCGAAACCTTTGATTTCGTCGCCACTTTGTCCGCCAACGTATTCAAAGGGCGGGAAGGCCGCATTGGTTCCCACCACTAAAACATCGTTGCTTTTCCCGCATCCAGCTAACAACAAGGTGGCACTGAGGGCTAGGCCGCCTAATAACATGGATTTTTTCATTTAAGACTCTCTTTTGGATAACTGGCAATGTGGCGACTATAGGAGGATTGCGTACTTGTGTCAATAATTATGCTTTATTTGTGATTAAAAATTCACTTTTGGACTGGCGGTTTAAATAACGAACATCATGTTTATTATGATTGTGGTGTTTGATATCAATAGTTTTTTAAAAGGTTGTGAAATTGTTTAGGTGACCGTGAATAGCAATTTAGCGCTTTAAAGTAATGAGGTGAGCTAATTTTTATTCACTTTAGTGAATAGGCTGGATTTTTATGAACTATCTCAGATACAAATAATGCAAAATTGATTAAATTAAACTTAAATAATCTAATCGGCAGTTTTAAATCGCAATTGATGGAGCACTATGTGAAATACCAAATTTTGGCGCCTGTAGCGTTGCTTTTAAGTATGGCAACCTCTGTTTATGCAGAGGAATCAACCCAATGGCATTACACTATGGGCATTCATGATTTTATTGTCGAACAAGAAAATTCGCATACCTTTGGGGCCAATGGCAATATCATTATTGAACATACCACCGCATCGGATATTTATCTGTCTGCGGTGCTGGATATGTTTATCGATATTGATAGAGATAAGCTGGATCCTGACCATATTCCGATGTGGTTTAAATCGGAATATGCCGCTCTTGGGGAACTTTATCGTTTTTCCCCGCAGTTATCCTTAGGTTGGCAAGTGGATTTGCAGGGCAAGCGTAATACTGTGAGTTCAGTGGAGAAGCAGGCGAAGTTTTTTCCAGGACTAACAGCCAATTATCAAGGCCAACAAACCCAAGCCCAGCTTAAGGCGGGTGCGGGCTATTACTTTTTGGAGATCGACGATGACGTGCCCCGCACCCGAGGTTACGATAGAGGCGATTTTGGTAATAGTGAGTTTGCTTACACTGTAATGGGTAGCGTTGGTGTTGATTTAACGCCCAAATTAAACGTGAACTTAGCCGCGCAAACTTGGAACGATGGCGACCAATGGCTTGAAAATCAATATCGCTTCAGCATGAGTTACGATACTGATTACTGGGAGAAGGGGAGTCAGTGGTTACTGTATGTGGAACATACCGAATACAATCTAGACCACTATGCCAAGGAGAGTGTGCACTCACCCGACTACTTGCCTATTCTGCCTTGGGATAACGATACCTTAGTGCGTTTTAGCTTAGTCGTACCTTGGTAGGAGGTTATTTTTGCGTTAAGTGCTTTTTAACTAACGCGATCATCGCCTGTGCCGCAAAGGACAATACTTGTTCTTTGCGCCAAAATAGCGATAACTCCCAGCGCAATTCGTCACTCGCCAGTGGAATATTGACCACCCCCGCCACACTATAACGCCGCGCGATCGAGCGCGGCAGTATCATCACGCCAGTTCCGGCTGCCACCAGTGCGATACCAAAGTCCGCTTGGCTAACACGGGTGATATTTTGAGGGGAGAATCCGGCTTGCTGACAGGCGTTGAGCACCAATTGATGCAGGGTGTATTCAGTCTCAAACATCACTTGTGGCTCATTGATTAAATCATTGACTGAGAGTATTTCCCTGGTAGTGAGGGGATTTTCCTTGGGCAGCACTACCACCATAGGATCGTTAAACACTCGAATGCCGTCATAGCCATCATCAAGGTCGATTATACCAGTGGCCAGTTCTATTTCGCCCTTTTGAATTGCCAGCGTTTGCTCAACGCCACCACGGACTAACAAGTGCATTTCGATTTGTGGGTACTGCTGGCGATACTTGGCAATAATAGGGGCAAAAATTTCAGCACTGCCGAGCGGCGCGAGACCGAGTTTTAATTCACCCGCAGTCAAACTGCGCTGGGCACTGAGTTCGGCCAGCATACGTTGGCGTCCTGCTAATAACTCCTTACCATGGCGATAAACCACTTCTCCTGCTTGGGTGAGTTTGACCTGAGTGCCACGTTTGCCGCGCTCGAGTAGTACCAAATCGAGTTCTTCCTCTAACTGGCGCAGCGCCTTGGAGAGGGCGGGTTGGGTGAGATGAACCTTTTCACTGGCTTTACCAAAACCGCCAGCATCGATGATCTCGATAAAATAGCGCAGTACTTTGAGATCCATTCTCGCCCCTATAATGCATTCTTAAAATTCATGGATTACATGCTTAATATTCATTTTTTTTATTTAATAGGCAAGCCTAAAATGATCCCATAGTAACTTTTGGTGTAAATCGAGAAACCGCATGTCTTTCCTACAAGCCGCGATACGTCGATGCCGTCATGGGGCTTTATTGTTAACTCAAATTGGCCTCTTTTGTTTATTGTCTTTTGCCTGCCATTGGTTTGCCTCTTGGGCGCATTCACCAGTGCCTGGTAGTGTATTAGGTTTAGGTCTGTTGCTGATTTTGTTAGCGACTAAGTTAATTCCTGAAAATGCCGTGCAGCTCGGCGCGGCTTGGCTTATCGGTGAGCTGCTGCTGTTTTTTATTCCGCCGGTTATCTCGGTCATTAAATATGAAGGCCTGTTTGAGCAATATGGGCTGAATATTCTCTTCACCTTAGTGATGGGCAGTGTGTGCGTGATGGTGGGTACGGGATTTGTGGTTGACAGAGTGTTTCGCTTCGAGCGTCAGCTCAATATCAAAAAGCATGCGCGTCGCCATGCTAAGGCCGTGTAATGTCGAGCGTTAGCTTAAGTCCTGCGGTTGTCTCTGAGTTAGTGTTTTCGCAGACGGGATTGGCACTTATCAGCTTGTTATTAACACTATTTTGTTATTTTGCGGCGAAGCGTTTGTATAAGCGCCACCGGGTATGGTGGTTAGCGCCGATTGTACTTGCGCCTGTAGTAATCACGCTCTTGGTGTTTAATCTCGATATTCCACTGCCGACTTATTTTGAATACACCCATTGGTTAATGGCGATGTTAGCACCTGCGACAATCGCATTTGCCTTGCCGATTTATCGGGAGCGTAAACTCATTCGCCAATATCCGCTGACCATTGCCCTTGGCGTGGTGGCTGGACTGTTGCTGGGCATGGTGTCGAGCTGGCTATTAGTCAAATTTGTGCCTCTACCTGTGGAGCTTGCAAAGAGTTTGTTGGTGCGTTCGGTCTCGACGCCCTTTGCGATGGAGGCCACAAGCGCCTTTGGCGGTGTGCCAGAACTGACCGCCATGATGGTGCTCATCACCGGTATTATCGGCATGTTAGTGTGCGAGCCGCTGTTCAAGTTGATGCATATTCGCACCTCTTTAGGCAAAGGCGTGGCCTTGGGCGCTTCGGCCCACGGTGCGGGCGCCGCCAAAGCCAGTGAGTTAGGCCAGCAAGAGGGCGTCATTGCCAGTTTGACCATGATTTTTATCGGGATTGCGATGGTGCTGGGCGCGCCCGTATTTGCCGTGATCTTCAGTTAGTGTGAGTTAGTGATTTGCTGGGTTGCGTTAACCCTCCCCCTTAATTGTGATTTTGTTTGTTTAAATGATGTTGTTTTGCCTCTTAGGGCGCTAACCTCTGCTTGGGTTATGCGCCCATTTTTTTAGCTGACAGCGAATGTCGAGATGTCATGATGATGAAATTGAATAGAGATATAGGATGGATAAGCAAACACGCGTATCGAATGTGACGTTACGGCCGATCAAGCTGAGCGATCTGGAGCTGATCTTCGCCCATCAGCAGGATCCGATTGCTTGCCAATTGGCGCAGTTCCCCTCGCGGGACCGTGAGGCGTTTTACCTTCATTGGCAGCAAAATATCCTTGGGCAGGCATCGGTACTGGCACGGGGGATAGAAGTCGATGGCTTGCTGGTTGGCAATATTGGCCATTGGCATAGGGATGGTCAGGCGATGATTGGTTACTGGATTGACCGCGCATTTTGGGGGCGCGGGGTCGCAACCTTAACCTTGAACACATTTTTACCGTTAGTGACCTCAAGGCCGCTCTTTGCCCATGTGGCACAGCATAATGTTGCATCCCAGCGGGTGTTGCTGCGCCATGGATCTGTAAAGACGGACAGACTCATTCAAGAGGAAGATGATACGGCGCCATTATTCGAATTTGTGCTGCGTTAAGACTTAAACAAGCTATCCAGCCAATAGCTGAAACACTTATAGAGAAGATTGGATTTATTTTTTACAGACAAATTATTTGAAAAATCTATTTAGATAAGCGAGTCTTATCGTAAATTTAGATTTATCAACCCGACTTTAGTCTAGTATGTGATGGCTTGATCTCATTGGCTAACTCAATGAAACTCTCTAGTTAATCACCTTCTACTAAAGTATGGATAGTTAAATAATGTTAATTTTCTTCTTATGTCTTGCGCTCTTAGTGCTGGCATACAAGTTTTATAGTCCGTTTGTTGAACGCCAAGCTGGGATTGATCCTAAAGCGCAAACACCCCAAGCAAGATTCGAAGATGGCGTGGACTATGTACCCGTCCACCCAGCTAAAGCGTTTTTAATTCAATTTTTAAACGTTGCCGGTGTCGGGCCGATTTTTGGCCCTATTCTAGGGGCTTTATATGGCCCAGTGGCCTTACTCTGGATTGTGTTAGGCAACATTATCGGCGGCGCGGTGCACGATTATTTCTCTGGGGTGTTAAGCATAAAAGAAGATGGAAAGAGTCTGCCTGAAATCGCGGGCCACTATTTTAACATCTATTTTAAAGGCGTAATGCTGCTGTTTACTGCGATGTTACTCTTTTTCGTGGGCGTGGTGTTTATCATGAGCCCTGCAGGACTACTCAGTAATCTCGATTATTTTAAAGATACTATTTTTGGCAATAACACCTTCTGGGTATTAGTGATTTTGGCCTATTACTTCTTAGCCACTATGCTGCCAATCGATAAGATCATCACTAAGCTGTACCCCGCGTTTGGCCTATTAATGATCGTGATGACCACTTCGATTGCAGTGGCTCTCCTCATCAATGCACCGCAGTTACCCGAAATGGGCGATGTGTTCGCGTACTTCAACCACAGCCATTACAACAATGAGTTATTGGAACCTAACCCCGATGGTTTACCGATTTGGCCATTACTGTTTGTGACTATTACCTGTGGTGCTATTAGTGGTTTTCATTCAACTCAAGCACCTATCATGGCACGCTGCCTGACAAACGAGAAATACGTTCGCCCAGTTTACTACGGCGCTATGGTGGCTGAAGGTGTGGTGGCTTGTGTATGGGCGACTGCGGGGATTGCGGCCTTCCCGGGCGGATATGTTGAGCTTAAGAGCTTACTAGACCAAGGCGGCCCTGGCTTAGTGGTTAACCAAGTGGCTACGAGCTATCTTGGGGTATTAGGCGGCGTGATGGCAATTATTGCGGTCGCTGTATTTCCGATTACCTCGGGGGATACCGCGTTCAGATCGCTGCGTCTAACCATTATCGACGCCTTTAATATCCCTCAGAGTATGCGTAACCGTTTGCTGGTAGCGGCGCCTATTCTGACCATCGCTTACTTTATGACCAAGATCGACTTCTCCTTGATCTGGCGTTATTTTGCTTTCTCAAACATGCTGCTATCGACCAGTGTGCTATGGTTGGCGACAAAATATCTATTCGATAGAGGCAGTTTTCACTGGATAGTAAGCTTGCCTGCGATTGCGGGCACTTGTGTGACAGTGTCTTACATTGTTACCGCAGGTATTGGTTTAGGTTTACCTCAATCCCTGAGTCAACCAGTGGGCATCGCCGTGGGTGTGGTGTGTTTAATCGCCTTGATTATTGCTAATAACAAACGCAAAACAGTAATAGATACAAAGTTATAACTTAATTGGCTTTATGACCATAAAGGGCTGCATTTTGCAGCCCTTTTTAATACTATTTTCATAAACTGGCGTCAGTATTGAATATTGTCACTGTGACATATTCCATTGCGTCGAAATTATGTTAGATTCTGGCGAACTGATGAAGATAGAGTTATTGTTATCACTGTCATCAACAGTTCTCCACAGGGCAGTCACTGCAATAATGCTTACTTTTGCAGAGAAGTGTCAGGAAGTTACATCAATTCAGAGTCTGCTTATGCAACCCAATTTATTTCCCGAACAAAGACATTTAAATCCTGAGCCGATGGTGATGCCATCGGTAGAAGTTCAGTCTACTCGTAGCCGCTTACAACGGATGGTTGGCAGCGTGCTGCTCACCTGTAGTGTGTTGTTAAGCTTATCTGCTTGTGCAGCGGGTAAAGCCAGTGCGCCGCAGGAAGAAGAGTTTAGCTACGCTTGGTTAAAAGGCTATGCCCATACGCTGGCGACAGAGTCCTATGTAAGCCACAAGGGTGAGTTACCAAAAAGCTTACAGGGCATGAGCTGGGATGATTACCAGCAATTCCATTTCAAGAAAAAAGCCGCACTGTGGCATGAGGATGATTCGGAGTTTCGCGCCGAGTTGTTCCACTTAGGCCTGTATTTCGATACACCAGTGCACATTTACCAATTGGAAAATGGCAAGGCTAAACTGATTGAATATTCTCCTTCTATGTTCGATTACGGTAAGTCGAAGGTAAAGGGTAGCCAGCTTCCTAAAGATTTAGGTTTTGCAGGCTTTAGAATGCAGTTCAACACCGACTGGCAACGTGACGTTGTCGCTTTCTTGGGCGCAAGCTATTTCCGCGCGGTCGGTCAGGAAATGCAGTATGGTCTTTCAGCCCGTGGTTTGGCGGTTGATACTGCGTTGCCTAAGCCTGAAGAATTTCCGATGTTTACCCGTTTTTGGTTAGAGAAGCCGCAACCAGGTTCTAATATTGCGACTGTGTACGCACTGTTAGATTCACCAAGTGTAACTGGTGCTTATCGTTTCGATATCGAGCCGGGTGAGCGTTTGAAGATGAAGGTTGATGCGGCGATTTATCCGCGTAAGGCTATCGAACGTTTAGGCGTTGCACCACTGACAAGTATGTTCATGGTCGGTGAGAACGATCGCCGTACGGGTTATGACTGGCGTCAAGAGATCCATGATTCAGATGGACTTGCCATGCATACGGGGAACGGTGAATGGATTTGGCGCCCTCTGGGCAATCCAAGTAACTTGAGATTCAACGCCTATAGCGATGAGAATCCAAAGGGCTTTGGGTTAATGCAGCGCGACCGTAATTTCGACCACTACCAAGATGACGGCGTATTCTACGAGAAGCGCCCAAGTCTGTGGATTGAACCAACAGGTAATTGGGGTAAAGGTTCGGTGCAGTTAGTTGAAATTCCAACACTGGACGAAACCTTCGACAATATCGTGGCTTTCTGGAATCCTGCAGAGCCCATTCAACCAGGACAAGAGTTACTCTATAGCTACAACATGTACTGGGGCGGTACTCCACCTGTGCAGTCACCCCGTGCCCGCGTAGTGGATACCTTTACTGGTATTGGTGGCGTAGTTGGTCAAAAGCGTAAGTACTATAGCAAGCGCTTCGTGATTGATTTTGCTGGTGGTTCTTTACCAATGCTGGGTAAAGATACTCAAGTGAAAGCGGTTATTTCAACTTCACAAGGCCGTGTGGAAATCGACTCTGCTCGCCCACAACATGCGATCAATGGTTACCGCGCTATGTTTGACCTCGTGCCGCCAGAGGATAGCGTTGAGCCGATTAACCTAAGAGTTTACTTAGAAGTAGATGGTCAACCTTTGTCTGAAACGTGGATGTACCAATGGACACCACCGCCGATGAACGAACGTGAACTGCATAACGCAGGTCATCTACAGTAAGCTATATGGGTGAATCAAAACGCCAGCCTCAGTGCTGGCGTTTTTGTATTAAGCGATTTGTTAATTGCAAGTTGGATTCAAAGTTATTGAGCACTAATTCACTTTTTGAAAATCTAAATAATTTTTCACTGTCAAATACCCAACCTTGGGCGTAATCTGTGGCGTCCTCGTCATAGGTTCGCGATTTATGTTTGAGATATTTACCTCTATCGGCTTTGGTTGGTCGGTGGCTTTAGTGCTGGCAGTGTTATTTGTGTTGGCCTACGAATTTATCAATGGCTTCCACGATACCGCCAATGCTGTTGCGACGGTGATCTACACCAAAGCTATGCCTGCAAATTTAGCGGTGGTTTCATCAGCCCTTTTTAACTTTGCGGGAGTGTTACTTGGCGGACTTGGCGTAGCCTATGCCATAGTACATCTTCTTCCCGTTGACTCCTTGTTGGGGATGGACTCCACTCAAGGGCTGTTAATGGTGTTTTCACTGTTATTTTCCGCCATTATCTGGAACTTAGGTACTTGGTACTTTGGTATTCCAGCTTCTAGCTCCCACACCTTAATTGGTTCGATTATGGGGGTTGGTGGCGCATTTGCTTGGATACATCACCAGCCTATATTGCATGGCATTAATCTCACTAAAGCCACGCAAATCATGTTATCCCTGATTATTTCGCCCACCCTTGGTTTTGTGCTGGCTGGAGTACTGCTATTGCTGATGAAGTTCATGTGGCAAAAGCACAAGATCCACCGTACGCCCGATGAACAATTTCAGATTAATGGTAAACGCCATCCACCATTTTGGGCGCGCGTCAGTCTGATAGCTTCGGCCATGGGGGTAAGTTTTGCCCACGGCTCAAATGATGGGCAGAAAGGCATAGGTTTAGTGATGCTGGTGCTTATCTGTATGGCCCCAGCGTATTTTGCCCTCGATATGAGCAGCCAGTCCTATGATTTGGCAAGGACGCAGGATGCAAACCGGCGGATTATGGCTATTTATAGCCGCAATCAAGCGATAATTAGCGATTTAGTTGATGTAAAAGCACAGCTTGAGGCGAGTGATGAGCTGTTGAGTCATTGTTCGGCACAGACCGTGTTACCCGCGATGTCGTTGCTTGATCGCCGTTTGGATAAGGCGAATAGTTTTCAAGATATGACGGTAGAAGAGCGCCGTGAAGTACGTAGGTTGTTGCTGTGTATCGATGATACCGCTCGTAAAGTGTCTAAATTAGACTTACCAGCCAAGGAGTTAAGCTCTTTAGCTAAATGGCGTAAGGATTTGACTAAATCGACCGAATACGCGCCGCTTTGGGTGATCGTGGCGATTGCGACTGCCTTGGGTTGTGGCACGCTTGTGGGCTGGCGGCGAATTGTTTATACCGTGGGAGAAAAAATAGGCTCGTCTGGAATGACCTATAGCCAAGGTATTGCTGCGCAGGTGACGGCTGCGGCTTCGATTGGGATTGCCAGCGTTACGGGTATGCCAGTTTCAACGACGCATATTCTATCTTCGGCGGTTGCGGGTACTATGGTTGCTAATCGCTCTGGGCTGCAAAGCCAAACCATTAAGCAAATTCTATTGGCATGGGTACTCACGCTGCCTATTACGATGTTCTTGTCGGCATTGGTCTTTATTCTCGCTAACTCAATTTGGGGCTAAGCTGAAGTTGATATGCAGCCTCTTACCAAGAGAGTTGCATTTGCGCGGTAGGATCTGCCAATGGTGGTGTGTGTAACTTGATTGTTGGTAAGCAAATCTCAGCGGCGATTTGCTGCTGTAACTGCTGATATAAACGAACTGCGAGCTCTGGAGCCGTTTGATTGTCGGGTGTATGGATAAAAAGATAGGGTTCTCGACCTTCTTTAATCCAGAGGGGAAGTTGCTGTAACCAATTTTTGAAAAAGCTATCGTTGTTTTTGATCTGTAACTTATCGTTATTGGCGGCTAAGGCTTCGATAGTACCATCGGTTTGTCCGATAAAGCGAACCACTGGCGCATTTGCAGTTGCGATAGCATGTACGGGTAATTGTGGTTTTTTCTTATGGGCATCAATAATTGCTTCGCTAGCTGGCGGTAGGGCAAACAAGGGCCGACTGTCCATAATGATGCGATTTACCTGTTTATCCATCAGCAAGCGGTTTAGTGCTCGCTCAGCCTCTCCCTTCGCAAAAAAGGCTAAATGCCGTACTTCAACGCCATAGGTCAAGTCTTGGGGAAGCATATCTAAAAAATGCGCCAAGGTTGTTAGTTGCTCCGGGCCAAAGTAGGCGGGAAGTTGGATCTTCCATAGCCCAGTTTTTTCAGCCAAGGGCGACATCACCCGAAAGAATTCCATTAGTTCCTGCTGACAATGTTGCAGCTGTCTTTGATGGGTGATGAGCTGCGGTAGTTTAAAGGTAAAGCGAAAGTCATCTGGTGTTGCGCTGTGCCAGTTCATCACTGTTTGTGTATTTGGCGTGGCGTAAAAACTGGTATTTCCTTCTACAGTGTTAAAAATGGTTGCGTAGCGGGCTAGGCGATCGGCTTGCTTAGTTGTTGCACCATAAACACTGCTTTGCCAATGCTGATGAGACCACATTGCAAGCCCTAGGCGAAAATGATTCGCTTGGTGTGAAGGTGACTTAAGCCCCGTCAAAATAACTCCAGATATAATCAACTAAATTTGAATTAGCTATTGTGCTCAAAGAGTTTTATCTCAGTCAAATACTAAGCATCTTGCGGAT
Organism: Shewanella sp. MM_2022_3; assembly: GCF_022557375.1. Classification (NCBI taxonomy): domain Bacteria; kingdom Pseudomonadati; phylum Pseudomonadota; class Gammaproteobacteria; order Alteromonadales; family Shewanellaceae; genus Shewanella; species Shewanella sp. MM_2022_3. Next base: position 13,268 of record NZ_JAKZGV010000057.1, on the reverse strand, counting down.
GCTGTTATTGGGTTAAGCTAATGTCCAATCCGGCTTTATGTATGGAATGTTGTAATAGTGGAACTGCCATGCTAATTAACCTACTCTAATAGTATGATATTATGTACTATTAACCTTAATCATCGAGTATTCGCGCGTTGGTTCTATACAGGGATGCACAGCTTAGCTGCAATAGTCAGTTAGCTATTCTCGTTTTGTCTGCAGGCGTGGTGGGAGAGTCGTGTGAAAAACGAAGGTTATACTTCACTTGGTCGCTTTATTGATTTGCTATTAGATGCCATCTGTGTGGTGGATAAATCGGGGCGATTTGAATTTGTGAGTGCGGGTGCTGAACGTATTTTTGGTTACACGCCAGATGAAATGATTGGTATGCAGATGTTGGATTTGGTTTTACCAGAAGACCGTGAACGTACGCTTGCTGCGGCCAATGAAATTATGACAGATCACTATAAAATCGATTTTGAAAATCGTTATATACGCAAAGATGGCAGCATAGTGGATATTCTGTGGTCAGCCCGCTGGTCTGATGAATATCAACAACGCGTTGCGGTGGCTCGCGATATTACCAAAAATAAAAATGCTGAGCGCCGGCAAGCCGCGTTATACGAGATTTCTGAGGCGGTTCATGTGGCCGAGGATTTGTTATCCCTCTATAGTCATATCCATCAGATCATTGCAAAACTTTTACCCGCAGAAAATTTTGCTATCGCGCTTTATGACCAAGATTCAAATCAATTAGATTTTCCTTACCAGTTATCGGTGTCCGAGCAAAATAGCGCATATATCAGTAATGCTAATTATTTTGCTGAGCAGATCATTCAAACGGGACAATCCTTACTCTTTTGTCCCATGTCGAATACGCTTTCATCGCCATTAGCAGTAACCTTTAAAGATTGCTGGCTCGGCGTGCCGTTGAGATTGCACAAAGGGGTGATTGGCGCGTTGATAATGCATAGCAACCCAGGTTCGAGAAGCTATACTACACAGGATTGTGAATTGGTGGAGTTTGTCTCGACTCAAATTGCGTTCGCCATCGAACGTCGTCAAATGTTGGCTCGCTTAGAGCAGATAGCACTCTACGACCAGTTGACTCATCTACCCAACAGAGAGTTATTTTACGATAGGTTTCAAAAGGCTTTATCTCGAGCGCATCGAGAGTCGAGTTATTTCTCTTTACTTTATCTAGACTTAGATAAATTTAAATGGGTTAACGATACCTACGGACATAGTGTGGGAGATTTGTTGTTACAAATTACCGCGCAGCGGCTTCTTAGCTGCGTGAGAGTTTCTGATACGGTCGCGCGTTTTGGTGGCGATGAATTTGTTATCTTACTGGAGCGAGTTGATTCTGCACACAATACCTTGCTCGTTGCTCAAAAAGTGCTGGATATATTGAATCAGCCTTTTGAACTTGTAGAGCAGCAAATTCATATTTTTCCAAGTATTGGTGTCGCTTTGTATCCTGAGCATGGTAAAGATGAACAGCAACTTATTTCCTGCGCTGATGCTGCCATGTATAAGGCTAAAAAGAATGGTGGTAATCGTATTGAGTTGGGGTATCAAGGTTTGAAGGGAAAGCACTTATAGGCCAGTGTTAAAACTCTAACTAAAACCCGCTGTAACGAAAATCGCTACAGCGGGTGTTTATATCAATTCAATGCAACAAGTGTATTTATAGTTTAAAACGTGACACTTCCTGTTGCAGTGAGGCGGCTAAGTGAGCCAACTCCTGTGACTGCACCATCGCACTTTGGGCCTCAATAGAGAGGTTTTCTGAGACTTCACGAATTGATTCGGTATTGCGATTAATTTCGCTAGTCACAGAGGTTTGTTCCTCTGCGGCCGTTGCAATTTGGCTTGCCATATCAGATATCTCATTAATTGCTTTGCTTATCTGCAGCAGGCTCTCGCTGGCTGAGTTGGCATCGGCCACACTCGTTTCTGCCATATCATGGCTTTGAGTCATGGATTTTACGGCTTTGCCTGCTGTTTGTTGCAAGGTTTCAATCATTGCCTGAATTTCTTGGGTTGATGAGTGAGTGCGTTGCGATAATACGCGAACTTCATCGGCAACCACGGCGAAACCACGACCTTGCTCACCTGCGCGAGCGGCTTCAATGGCTGCGTTTAACGCAAGCAAGTTGGTTTGTTCTGCAATCCCACTGATCGTTAATAGAATGCTATTAATTTTTTGTGAGTGCTCATTCAGCTCGCTGATAATACGTCCTGCGGTATCAACCTCATTTGCTAAGTTACGAATAGATTGCTGACTTTGCATCACTTGTTTTTGACCATGATTCGAGAGGCTCACGGCATTTTGCGCTGTTTGCGCTGTATGTTCGGCGTTGCTGGCAATCTCTTCTGTGGCGCTGGCCATTTCGGTGACTGCGGTGGCGACCATGGTCACTTCGTCCTGCTGAACCGCAATGCGTTGGCTGTTATCTGCCGCAGATGCACTGCTGCCCTTAGCTTGGTATTCAAGTTGGCCTGCAATATTGTGCATTCTCGAAATCATGCCGTGTAGACGTTCGACAAAGCGGTTAAAACCTGAGGCTAAGATCCCAATTTCATCATGGCTGTTTGCGGTGTGAATTCTCACCGTCAGATCGCCATCGCCCTCTGCGATATCATTTAGTGCCAAAGCAACTCGTTCTAAGTCTTTGAATTGCATTTTGAAGATTGCGACTAATACTAAGCCAAACATTACCAGTAACCCAGCGCCTACGGCGGACATCCACCAAGCGAGCGTAGTCGCTTGCGACATGATTTCTTGTTTGTTCATCACAAATATTAACGCCCAGTCGGTCGACGGAACGTTCGCTACATAGACTAGTTGAGTCTCACCATCTAATTCTCGCTCTTCCATAGTATTGGCATTGGCGCGTTGTGATAGCCAGGTGGGGGTAAAATCAGAGTCAATAGTAGTAAGTTGTTGATTATTTAACTTACTATTGGGGTGACTAATAATTAGTCCTGTGTTGTCTACCATCAGGGTGTAGCCATTACCGGGGACTTCAAGCCGCTGTACCGCATCGGTGAGTTGGTCAATTGTAAGGTTTGCCGCGGCGACACCGAAGAGTTGGCCCGCAACCATCACTGGCTCAGCGATAGTCACAACTTGTTTTTTAAGGGTGGCGCTGACATAGGGAGCAGTCATAACCATGCTATTAGCGGCTTTGGCATCCATATACCAAGGGCGGACACGTGGGTCATAGTTTGCGGTATTGAGCGCTGGATCTTGGCGGTACATGTTGCCTTGCTCATCACCAAAATAGGTGAGCGCAAATCCCATTGCATTATGTGCTTGTAATAAATAAGGGGTAATTTGCACACTCGGGTCAGCCTCTATGGTCTTTTTAAGGCTTGTAATGGCTGTTTTTCTATCTTTCATCCACAGTCCAATACCTTCGGCAAAAGTATTCGCTAGTTGATCAATCTCGCCTTGGGTATTGCCTATAGCATGATTTCTAATGACGTAGCTTGAAATACTAACCAGTACTGCAACAGTGATGAATACGGCTAAGAGACTACTAAAAAGTAGGCGAGTTTTAAGTGTTGAACGCATATTCTATTCCTTTAAATTCCGCTAGCAACCTAACGTTAATAAAGTATAGCGGCTGAAATAGCTAAAGCATTAATGGTTGATCATTCAGATTTGATAAAGTTGTGGCTGCTAACAGTATTTTGTTTTGTATAAGTATTTTCAAAAGTTACTTATATCATGGTGAACTTGTTTTATTGCACAGTTTTGAAAGGCTTTTTAGCATAGTATTCCTAAAGTGTCATAAGCAAGTGCACTCAAACATAAGTAAGAGAGTAGTATAGATGAAATGGAGTTTTCCTCGCTGGTGCTTTAATCCTTGGTTACATTCATGCTTAATCTTTCTTTTACCAATACTTTTAGCGAGTACAATTTATCCTTGGTTGACGGCCTATAGCATAGAAAAAAGGTTTAATCGTGATTTTGATGAAATAACACTTACTTTTGCAAATGGTGTTGATGATTTTAAGCAAAAAAATATTGAACGGGCATTTGCTAAATTATCTTTTACCTGCAATGAAGATGATATTGCGTTACTCAATAGTCAATCCTTGAGTCCAGCAATTGTTCGTTTTATTCAGCTAGAACTTGCCGATGGTAAAAAATGCTCCAATATCGGTCCGCCAGTCAATTACCATCTTGATCGATCTCGAAGTTTATTTTTTGGCACACAACAGGTCGATATTGCGACAACGGTCGCGGCCACCGATCGTGCTCGTAGTCTTGCCTATGCTTTTCATTTAGGTGAGCAGAAGTTAGTCGTGCTGACTAATAGCTCTGTTTATAACGAAACCCTATCTAACCTTTGCCACGGTTGTTATCAATTACTCATCAGTTATCAAGGGCTTTCCCCCATGGTTAGGGGGACAGAAAATCTTGATGAAAACCACAGCATTATCAAGAAATCTCGTTATATTAAAACGTTAGATGTCACCTTAACCTTAAAGGCGGGTGATGATCTCTATTGGCAAGAAGCCTATCGCATTAGTGTCGTACTCTTTATTGCAGCGTTAATTGCAGCATTTTTAGCTGTGATTTTTTATTGGAACTGGCAATCTGCCCGGGTGTCGCTTGGTATGTTGCTGCAAAAAGGAATGAGTCGAAAAGAATTTATTCCCTATTATCAGCCCATTATCGATTGCCGTTCAGGCGACGTTGTTGGGCAGGAGATGCTGGTACGTTGGCGTCGATTCGATGGTGTATTAGTCCAGCCCAATCAATTTATTCCTTATGCTGAGGATTCGGGGCTCATATTACCGATCACCGATTTATTGCTAGATCAGGTGTATCGCGATTTAGCTCAACTAAAAGGCTGGGTAAGCATCAATATTGTTGCGCAGCACTTAGAGTCTGGCTTGCTGAGTCAATGGTTCTCTTTAAACCGAGATCCCATGGTTAAGCGGATTGCATTTGAGCTGACGGAGCGCAAACCTATCACTCAATTTGAGCTAGCCTTAGCTGAAATAAAAGCCGTTTTACCATTGTGCCATGACTTTAAACTGGATGATTTTGGTACGGGTTTTGGCGGTTTTAGCTATTTACAGCGACTTGGAATTAATAGTATCAAAATTGATAAGATGTTTATCGATACCATTGGTACGAAAGATCTTAAAGGTGCGGTGCTCGATGCCATTATTGCCTTTGGACACGAGTCGAATATGGAGATGATTGCCGAAGGCGTGGAAACCCAAGAACAGGTAGATTATTTAGCGGCTAAAGGGGTGTATCAACATCAGGGCTATTTTTATTCTAAGCCACTACCATTGAAAGAGTTATTACATTTTTATCTACAGGTTTCCCATGTAAGGTAAAGATCAAGGCAAAAAGAAGAGGCTCATCAGAGCCTCTTCTTTTTCAACTCATTATCAGTGGGTCATTTTATTTTTGATTAGCACGCAACGCTGCTCTGCTTGACGCGTTTCTAATAAAGTACGACGGCTAAGATTAGATAAGCCTGTTTGGCTGTCTAATACTTTATCCAAGGCGGTAATACTATTGTAATTACAGTCGGTTGGGATCAAGTTACGGCTGTAGCTACGCATAAACACTGGGCCCTTTTTGTCCATATCGGCTAAGTTTGCGAGGCGCTCTTCAGCTGTGGCTGCGCTTAAGAGTTTTTGCTCCGCAGGATAGAGGTTTTCCATGATGATGCGCTGTTTAGCAAACGGTAGGACATCGGCGTGGACTTTACTCAACCAGCGACGTTTTGCGGCAGCTTCAGGACGGATCACTTGAGCAGCTAATGCCGCTTTTTCCCCAGAATCTGAGTTATCACGTGCTATTTCCCGTGTTATACGTTGCTGCGCATTCGGGAAGTCGTAGCGATTAAGCTGGATTATGATAGCCCAGCGCAGATCTTGATCTAAAGTTAACCCTTTGATTTTAGTCGTGCCGTCCAGCAATTGCGCTAAATGACGTAAACTGTCACGATCGCTGGCTAATTGGATATAGGCATCGAACCAGCGGCGCTGGAAGTCATTGTCCCCTCGACTCTCCATGGTCTTACGAAGGCTCATTTGCGCTAAGCCTTTGACTGCATTTTCAGCATAGTTTTGCTGAATAGGCGCGATCTGCGCGAGGTATTCTTTACTGCGTAGCAAGCTAGAAATAATTTGACCGACCACAGTGTAGTCATTCTCCGCTGGGGCGTTGACGAATACTGTGCTGAGGTATTGATCTAAACTCAGGTTGCCCTCACGTACACTGTCCCACAAGCTTTGCCATAACATTGAGCGCAATAGCGGATCTGTAACTCGGCTTAACTGTTGCTTGGCGGTATCGAAGGATTTTTCATCGAGTTGCACCTTCACAAAGCCCCAATCATCATAGTTGGGGTAAACCAGATCGGGGCAACGCTCACCGACTAATTGTTTCACCTCGGTACGCTCGCCCTTGTAGGTTACTGGTACTGTGGTCTCATGCCTTAAATCGAAACGTCCTTTAGTAAACAGTGCAATTTGGACTTTTTGCTCCCTCAGTGTCGGTAGTTCACTGCTAGCGGGATATTGCAATAGGCTAAATTCGCTAATGCGGTTACCGTCGCAGCGGTATTCGGCTTTAATAGTATTTACCCCAGCGCTGTATAACCATTCCTGTGTCCATGCGCTTAAGTCTCTGCCCGCAGCTTTAGCGAGGCTATTGATAAAGTCATCCAGCTCGGCATTTTGGTAGCTGTATTGTTTGAGGTAGTTGCTCACGCCGCGGCGGAACACTAGATCACCAAGTAAATGGCGTAGCTGCTTGAGTGTCGAGGCGCCTTTTTGATAGGTAATAGCATCGATATTGTCGAAGGCATTTTGGGTGGTAGCTACAGGCACTTCAATCGGATGGGTAGTGACTAAGCTGTCTTGCTCATAGGCACGCTGTTTGCCTTGAGCATAAAAACTGCGCCAAGCATTCGTAAATTCGGTGGCTTCTTGGGTCGCGAGTGTACCCATAAAAGAAGCAAAACTTTCGTTTAACCACAGGCCATTCCACCACTTCATAGTGACCAAATCGCCAAACCACTGGTGGGCCATTTCGTGCATAATAACACCCGCCAAGCTTTGTTTTTGCTCGGCGGTCATTTCTGCTTTGTGGAGGAAATGATCTTCGGCAAAGGTCACTGCTGCTGCGTTTTCCATTGCGCCATAGAGAAAGTCTGGCACTAGGATTTGGTCGTATTTTTTAAAGGGATAAGGAATACCAAAATAGGCGTCAAAGAAGGTTAACCCCTGTTTTGTATAGGTAAACCAGTCCTGTGGGGTCACTTGGTGAGCAACGGATTGTCGTGCAAATAATCGCATAGGATAACGGCCGGAATTATCCTGCCACATATGGTACGGGCCAGCATGCATAGAGAAATTGTAAGGGCTTAATTTAGGCGTTTCAGGAAACTCCCAACGATTAATGGTCCCCGCAGGTGTGACAGAGGACTCGCGCATGGTACTGATCACTTGCCAATCCTTCGGCGCGGTCACACTGATTTTGTAATTGGCTTTTAAATCGGGTTGATCAAATACTGCAAACATCTGTTGAGCAGCGGCAGGCTCAAAGTGAGAGTAGAGGTAGACCTTGCCATCGACGGGATCTTGGAAGCGATGCAAGCCTTCGCCATTAGTGCTGTGCGCTCGGGTAAATTGCACTTCAACTGTGTTATCACCCGAGGTCAGTAAGCGGGTGTTTAAGCTGATATAGGCACCATTGTAATTGGGGTAAATGGCGGTTCCGTTAATCAAAAAACGCTTAATTTGTGCTTTGCTTAGATCCAAGCTCAGTTGCTTAGGAACCTCGCTAAGATTGAAGTGGATCTTAGTTGTTGCGCTGAATTGCGTGTCGCCCGTCAGTTGAAAATCCAACTCATAATGCACATCCGATATTACCTGTGAACGTAGGCTTGCCTGATACTGGCTGATATAGGGACTGGCGTCCCTTGGCCCTGTATTTAAAGGACTTTTAACGGCGCACGACATTAATGCAGAGCAGGTGAGGGCGACTAGGCTAGCTTTAAACAAATTCACTACTTAAATCCTTCAACGATTTACTTTATTTGTGGCGTAGATGCGGCGTCGTGGGGCAAGAGTCGGCCTGATTGTGTCGCGAACTCTTCTCCATACAAAAGCGGCATCATTGCTTAGTGTTTTGGGCGAGTACACTACCTTATTTAGCATGGATAACCAATGTTAAAAATGTAAAAAAAGCCAGCAAAAATGCTGGCTTTTTTTGGATGTTTCGGCATTAGCCTATCACTTTGAGCGGGATTACATGCCCAAGAAAGACTTAGATTTGGTCTTACGGATTTCTTTTTCGTCAGACCATTCGATAAGACCTGTTTCTAAGTCCATTAGACGCATAGTCATCTTGTAGTAAACGTCTTTGGTGCTGCCATCTTGCTTAACGATGCTTGATAGATTGCCATACAGCATGTACTGGGCACCGATTTGACGACCAAACTTGATGGCGGTTGATGGGTCAACCATACCGGTATTGTTTTGGTAATCCAGTTGCTTACGAACTGAATCGACTTTTGTCATGTCGATAAAACGGAACTTGCCTGAGCGCAATAATTTGTTGCTGATAGAGTCGGTTACTGACTCAGTATCGATATGCTCAGAGGTTTTGTTTTTGATGCTATCGACAAACAAAATTGGGCGGTTGTTCGCTGTCATGGCCACGATAGGTGGGAAAGTCATCATGCTATCAACCATTTTAGCGGCAATGGCTTGCAGATCCGTTGAGCCAAAGTTTTCGTTAACGGTTTCAACCTCTGTGGCATCACCATACTCTACTTTAGATTGACATGCAGCCAGACCCATCACGGCAGCCAGCACAAAAATCAGTTTAAATTGTTTCATAGTCAGTTCCATTTTGTGATTGTAAAAACTTAATGACACTCGTTTTATTCAAACATTCACCGCTCGGTTAAATGATTATTGAATAAATTCGGGTGTAATTACCAGTATCAATTGCCCAGACCAAGGTGGTCTTGCCTGCGGCAACGTCAATTTTGGCCGGTGGTGCTTTATCCAATTGCAGTGTGTATTCGCCAGGATTGAGATAACGCCTGCCAATTTGTGCCTGTTTCGGCAGTGTTAACCAACTACGGCGATCCGCCTGTTCGGTAACAACGTTAAAAATCTGCATAGCAATACTGCCAATATCGGCGGCATTATTGCCGGGTTTACCACTTTTTTCGACTTGATAAGCCATTTCCGATTTGGCATAAACCCTTGCAACTTGGCGGACTAAGGTTCCGGGTAAATCTTCTTTCAAGGCGGTAATCGCTAAGGCATCAATATTGGCGATAGGTTCAGTTTTAAGCACTGTGCCTAAGCCCTGCACTTGAGTCTCTGGCACATAGCTATTGTTTGGCCCATAGGTCGCTAGAGACACGGTTTGCCAGTTGCCATGGATAGTGAAGGGCACTGTGAGCGCTTGTTTTTCAGGGACAAAGCCCTTTTCGACCATCAACACTACTTGGCCTTCACCTGCTTTGGGTAGCTTGGCATCGCCCCAGCGCTTTTTAAACTCATCGTATTGCGGCATGCCGAGTTGTTTGGCAAGACGCACTAAATCCTGTTGCAGATACGTGTTATCAGGAGTGATTTGTGCTGCTTTACGGTAATCGATAAAGGCATCGTTTGGTTCACCAAGCACTTCGTGTAGTACGCCCGTCGTGTAATAGCTATAAGCATTTAGGAAGGAGCTGGTGACAGTGCCTGCCGCTTGCCCAAGTTTATTCACTTCGGCATCGATCGTACCATTAGCCATAGCTTGTACCGATTTTTGCGATTTTTGATAGCGTTCTTGCTCAGAACTTTGCAATTCGTTACTACGACGAACTTCCACTAGCGCGCCTTGATAGTCGCCGCTGAATAGGTAATTGAGCGCCTGATATTGGTGCAGCATAATGCGCTCAAAGCCCGGGCCGCGGTAGGGAATCGCATTGTCATTTAACACTAAGCTTGTCGCCGTCGCGCCGATATCGCTGGCGCTAATCTTGGCTTTATCATCAAAGGCGGTGTAGGCCGCCACCGCTTGCTCGTAGTATTTTTTACTGCTGGCAAAATCCCCTGCAACTTGAGCGATGCGCCCCGCTTCTTGAGCGTAAAGCAAACCGTCATTGCCTTGGATATTACTGGCTAATTTGTCGATATCCGCCATGGGCGTCGCGGTATTGAGATCTTGTTTGATTGGCGCGATTTGTGCCGGATAATTGATAAAAATACTGTTATAGGCACAGCCGCTCGAACCTAAGATGGCGGTGAGCATCAATGTGCTGATGGTGGGTCTGATAAAAGAGTGAATGAAGGTGGTGTTCATGCCTGTGGGTTACCTTCTTGTGCCATTAGTGTTTGCTGTGGCATTTGTGAACGCTCAAGCAAAGTGATCCCTTGAAGATGATCGAATTCATGTTGGAAAATACGTGCAATAAAACCCGTTAATTCGGCGTGTTGCCACTGTCCCGCTAGGTTTTGATAGCGCACAACTATACTGTGGTGACGCCAAATGGTAAACCGTTGTCCTGGGACAGATAAACAGCCTTCCTCACCTTTTTCGAGTTGTAAAGATGCCAACTCGATGTGTGGATTAACCACTACAACGGGCTCCATTAGCGGTGCATCGGGGTAACGCTCGTTTGGCCGTGATGCCATGATAAATAGCGCTAGCGGGCTGTGCACTTGTGGGGCAGCGATACCGACGCCTTTTGCCTCTACCATGCTTGCCACCATTTGCGATGCTAACTGACTGAGCGTTTTATCAAAGTCGCGTACTTCAATTGCCCGTTGTTTTAAAATGGCTTCCCCTACCTGGGCAATCGGTAGCGGCTGACAGGAGTGTTGTATCTCATTTTTAAACATCGCATTCCCTGGATATTTAGTCTTCATCGTTTGGCTGACGATTTTAGTTCGTTATTAATAATGGGGTGGCGGCGTTTCTTCAGCTTGGGTAGCAATATTGCTCGGCTCCATTGCCTGCAACTTGCCAACTAATAACTGGATCTGGTGCTGTTGATGGGCCACGAGTCGATTCAGCTTAATCACCTCTTGGTTTAATTCTTCGACAGTGAGTTCTTGAAAAGCTAATTTAGTTTGCAGCTCTTCAATTTGTTGTTGTACACCTTGCATGGCTAACCTCTATTGTTGCCAAGTCTCAACTAAGCCTTGGCTACTGATACTAACGACTTTATTGGTATCTCGAATTGCCACAGAGTATACAACGGCTCCTCGGTTTTGGCTGTTTTTCGTCAACGCAATTTGCCATTGTGCAATAGGTTTACCCGAACTGCGTTGCCAGAGTATGACTTCGCGGGCGGGAGTTCCCGTTAATAACTGCTTGTCTTGCTCAGTAAAACGTACTGCTGAAAAGGTCATTTGGCGACGATTAATTGCTAATTGATTTAAAAGTTTACCGGTTGAGTTGTCCCAAATTTTTGCTTCATTCGTACTGCCATTGGTAAAGCTTAAACTACCACTGTCGTTCAGTGCCACCTTAGTCACCCGGCTACCAAGATCCCAAGTGTGGATTGGTTGTCCGGTTTGTGCCTGCCATAAAATGGCCTGCATATCATTTGACCCTGTGAGTGCGATGCGACCATCCGCCGACAGTGCAACCGTATTGACGCGTTCTTTATGGCCTAAGAATTTAATCAGTGCCGTTTTTGCCGCATTCAGAGACATTACGCTGCCATCGTTTAAACCAATAAGCAAAACCCCATTGTTGGCTACCGCAACACTTTCTCCCGATGCGGGCAGTGACCACCAACCTACGGATTTTCCGTCGGCTATTGTCCATAGTGCTACTGAATCGCGGCTTAACGATGCAGCGAACTCTCCATTAGGTGAAATGGCTGTGCTGGCTACGCCTGTATTAAGGTCGCCATGCACCCATTGGTATTTAAGGGTGTGCTGGGTTAAGTCCCAACATTGGACTCCTTGATTCTGAGTCGCGACAATTGCGAGAGTGCCATCACTCGAGAGACTTGCACTGTAAGAAGGGTCTTTTGAGAGCACGCGAATATCCTCGGCTTTAGGATAGCAAGCCGTCAAAAAAATCGTGCAAATTACCAGCAGTAGGGTTTTCTTCATGAACTTGCTCCTAAAGTTGGTGTCTCTAACTCGGTAGAGTGAAATTAATCACAGTTAACCCATAAAGAATCTAGTTGGTATAACCCAGATAACTAGTATAAAGTTGTCGCGCTTAGGTTATTGTAACCGCTTGAGGATGCTGAGGAAGCTTTAATGAAATCGATTTATAAATTATCGTTAGTTGCATTGGCTGTTATTGGCCTATCTGCTTGTAATCAAGAAGAAAAAGCAACAAATGCAAGCGCAAATGTTGAATTAACGACAGAAGCACAAAAAGAAGCCTACAGTGTGGGTGCTTCAATCGGTCGTTATATGTCTGGTCATATTAAAGAGCAAGAAGAATTAGGCCTACCAGTTGACCGCACGCTGATCGTGACAGGTTTTACTAATGGTTTGAATGATCAGCTGAAATTAACTGAAGAAGAAATGCAAACCATTCTTCAAAGTTTAGACAAAAAATTAAACGATAAGCGTACAGAACAAGCTAAAGCCATTGCGGCGAAAAATCTCGAGGATAGCAAAAAGTTCCTTGAAGAAAACAAAGCTAAGCCAGGCGTAGTCACCACTGAATCAGGCCTGCAATACGAAGTACTCACTCCTGGTTCAGGTGAAAAGCCAGCGGCTGAAGACACGGTTGAAGTAGATTACGTAGGTACTCTGATTGATGGCAAAGAGTTTGATAGCTCTTACAAACGTGGTGAAACGGCTAAATTTCCATTGAATCGTGTTATTCCTGGTTGGACCGAAGGCGTACAGTTAATGCCTGTTGGTGCTAAGTACAAGTTTGTTATCCCTGCAAACTTAGCTTACGGTGAACGTGATACTGGAACGATTCCACCAAACTCAACGCTGATTTTTGAAGTTGAGTTGAAATCAATTGAGAAAGCACAAGCTGCACCTGCTGCTGAACCTGCTAAGAAGTAATTTTTAGTTACAGTATGCTTTTATAAAAATACCGCCTTTGGGCGGTATTTTTTTATGCTGTTAAATCCTACTTTTGTTTTAATTCATTAGCAAACCGAGTTATAACAGGCTATTTAGCTTTGTTAGTGTTTTATTTTGCTATTTGAATAACAAGATATTGCTGTATCAATAAGCCATTATTTTAGAACGATGGAAGACTGATTAAGTTTTAAATGAATAACGCATATTTAAAGCAA
>NZ_JAKZGV010000056.1:0-28103 GCF_022557375.1 Shewanella sp. MM_2022_3 | reverse complement strand
TCACCCGTCCGCCGCTCGCCACCTCAGGAGTAAACTCCCTTGTGCTGCCGCTCGACTTGCATGTGTTAGGCCTGCCGCCAGCGTTCAATCTGAGCCATGATCAAACTCTTCAATTAAAAGTTTTTTGAATCCGAAGATTCGGCTCAATGAATTCTGAATCGACTTAACTTAATAAGTCGTTGTACATATTGCTATGAACACTCATTCATTGATTTAATTCTTTGATTACTCGCCAAACGGCAGAGTAATTTCGATTAACTCAACACCTGTGAGTGTCCACACAGATTTCTTGTTTAGATTGTTAAAGAGCATTTGACCTCATCGCTTGCGTTACCGCTCACTGGGTCAGGGCTGCGTATTCTACGCATTTCCCTTGTCGCGTCAAGGCGTTTTTGCAAACTTCTTGAGGCTTTCGAATCAACTGCACATTTTGCATTCGATTCGCACTGAAACCGCGCTCGCTTTCGCTGTCTGCCGTGTCAGTGGATGCGCATTATAGGCAGCGAAACTTTTTGTGCAAGCGCTTTTTGTCAGAAAATTATGATTAATCATCTAGACGCCTAGATATCCAGCAACATGAATAAAAAAGGGACTAAACAGTCCCTTTTTAAACTCATTTGGTTAACGAAACAGTAACTATGGGCTAAAGAATCGCGATTCTTGCTCGACTTCGACTTCTTCACCATCAATATGGGTTTTCACTTTTATCTCGATGTTTGTCACTGAACGCGAAAGTTCGACCGGATCGACCCCGATACTAATAGGTAGAGTTAATACCTCTCCACCAGCAATCGTCACTGAGGTAGGTCCATACCACTTATAGTTGTTGAGGCCTTCAACACTCATAGTGTATTCATGAGCTTGCTCTGTCTTATTCAGGATCTTCAAGGTGAAGGTGTTTTCAATCAAACCTCGATCATTTTCTCGATAGAGTTGATTACGGTCGCGGATAATATCCATACGCACAGGCGCAATTGTCGCACTCGCATAGATAAAGATAAGTATCATCGCGGCCAGCACCACACCATAACCCACCAGCTTCGGACGCAGTACCTTCTCTTTAATACCTTCGAGTTTATTTTCGGTGGTGTAACTAATCAGCCCTAGAGGGTATCCCATCCGCTCCATGGTTTGGTCGCACGCATCAATACAGGCACCACAGTTAATACATTCATATTGCAAGCCATTACGAATATCGATACCGGTAGGGCAAACCTGAACACAAAGGTCGCAGTCAATACAATCTCCTAGACCCATTTCTTTGGGGTCGGCTTTACGTGAGCGCGGGCCGCGGGTCTCACCGCGTTTTGCATCGTAACCAACGATATAGGTGTTTTTATCAAACATCGCCGATTGGAAACGCGCGTAAGGGCACATATGGATACACATGATTTCACGCATCCAACCCGCATTACCGTAGGTCGCTAAGGTAAAAAACACCACCCAGAAGTAGATTGCGCCTGATGCATTAAGGGTAAATACATCGACATAGACTTCACGGCTCGGCACAAAATAGGACACAAAGGTCATTGCTGTGATGAGTGAAAGCACTATCCATGCAGTGTGTTTTGCGGTTTTGCGCCAGATTTTGTCAAAACCCCATGGCATTTGATCTAACTTAATACGCTTATTACGGGCACCTTCGAGTTTTTCCTCAAACCAAATGAACATAAACGTCCAAACGGTTTGCGGGCAAGTGTAACCACACCAGACTCGGCCGAGATAGGTTGTCACAAAAAATAACGCAAAGGCGGCTATCATAAAGAGAGCGGCAAGTAAGGTCAGATCCTGCGGCCAAATCGTTAAGCCAAAGACATGGAATTTCTGCTCAGCGAGGTTAAACCATACGGCTTGACGGTCGCTCCAAGGGATCCAAGGTAATATCAGGAAGAAGAGCATTGCTATCCAGCCCATGCGGCGGCGTAAACTACTCCATAATCCATCGATTGCACGGACATAAATCCGATTACGGGGGTTAAAGCGATCAGCCTTATCTGCATCAGGCTGGTGAATCTTAATTCGATTGGTTTTCGAATAGTCCTTG
Source organism: Shewanella sp. MM_2022_3 (assembly GCF_022557375.1). NCBI lineage: Bacteria > Pseudomonadati > Pseudomonadota > Gammaproteobacteria > Alteromonadales > Shewanellaceae > Shewanella > Shewanella sp. MM_2022_3. Next base: position 26,059 of record NZ_JAKZGV010000056.1, on the reverse strand, counting down.
TTATTAGATTCTGCGTTCATCGTGACAGCCTTTTACTGCTTTAATATTGGACGAAAACTGGCTTATTATACCCATATTATTAATGGTTATTCACTTATGTTGGACTAAAAGATGAAAGGTTGGATCATATTAGCGCTCCTTTGTGGTGCATTATATTACTTATACACTGAAACCGACAAACTAGATGCACCTATAGCAAAAACAGAGGAAATGGTTCAAAAGATAGAAAGCAAAGTGAGCTCAGCAATGGGCACTCAGATAATTAAAATTAATCAAAATCTCACGAAAGCACGAACAGAGATATTGGAACGGTTATCAGCATCTGAGGCTGAAGAGTTTAATAAAATCCCACTCACCGAAGATGGCATTGCAGATTTTAAAGAAAACTACTGCGGCACTACAGCCACTGAGCATCCCATTTTTAGCCGAGATAACTTGCTATTTATCTGCGATAACCTCTAATTCCACTAACAGGCAAACGGAATTTTGCAATTCATCACTAAGCATGGTGCTTAGACGATTGACCAGAAACATGATTCCGCCTAGCCTTTGAGCTTCAATTATATAGGCCTTGCATCATGACTAAACCAGTATCAGATATTTTTGATCCCACACTGTGGGATGAAGTCGACGGATTTAACTTCGACGATATTACTTACCATAGAGCCAAAGCCCACGGCACAGTGCGTATCGCCATCAATCGCCCAGATTGCCTCAATGCCTTTCGTCCAAAAACGGTTGATGAGTTATATATCGCCCTCGATCACGCTCGTCAATGGTCCGATGTAGGTTGTGTATTACTCACTGGCAATGGCCCCTCGGCCAAAGGACAATATTCGTTTTCCTCGGGTGGCGATCAACGTATTCGCGGCAAAGATGGCTATAAATATGAAGGCGCCGAAGAGGGCAAAGCCGATTTAGCCAGAATGGGGCGTTTACATATCCTCGAAGTCCAACGATTGATCCGCTTTATGCCAAAAGTAGTGATCGCGGTCGTGCCTGGTTGGGCCGTGGGTGGCGGACACAGTTTGCATGTGGTTTGCGACTTAACCTTAGCCTCCAAGGAATACGCCGTCTTCAAACAAACCGATCCCGATGTCGCGAGTTTCGACTCAGGCTATGGCAGTGCTTATCTTGCCAAGATGATTGGCCAAAAGCGCGCGAGAGAAATTTTCTTCTGCGGCTTTAACTACAGTGCCGATGAAGCCTTTGCCATGGGAATGGTGAATAAATCTGTTCCCCATGCCGAACTCGAAGTCGAAGCATTAATGTGGGCGAAAGAAATCAACTCAAAATCGCCAACGGCGATGCGGATGTTGAAGTACGGCTTTAACATGACCGACGATGGCATGGTCGGCCAGCAACTGTTTGCGGGTGAAGCCACACGTTTAGCCTATGCCAGTGCCGAAGCTCAAGAAGGGCGTGATGCCTTCCTTGAGAAACGCGATCAAGACTTCTCAGCCTTCCCTTGGCATTACTAATCACGACTCATTGCAGTATAAAGCCCTCAACAGAGGGCTTTATACTTTCTAACGCTTATAGATAGAAAAAACCGTTTAAACTAATCTCAAAATACGGCTTTAAATTTTAATGAGAATTGTTATCATCTAATCATTCCCAAAAGGGGCTTACATTAGAGGATAGAATCATGACCAAGACACTTACTTTTGCCGTATTACATTTCAGCGTTGCTTTTACTGTCACTTATTTATTAACAGGCAGTGTGCTTGTTGGTGGGGCAGTCGCCTTAGTAGAGCCCGCAATTAACACTGTGGTATTTTATTTCCACGATAAAGTATGGAAACGTTTAGAAGCAAAAAAGCAACACGCGCTTGATGCAATAACAGCTTAATAGCCTAAGCCACCAGCACATACTCTAATCAAGCCCCAATAAAAAACCGCCATTTAGGCGGTTTTTTATTGCTTCCAATTTATTCCACCGTCACCGATTTAGCGAGGTTTCGCGGTTGATCCACATCGGTGCCCTTAATTAACGCAACGTGATATGACAGCAACTGTAATGGAATAGTGTAAATCAGCGGCGCCATAAAGATATCGCAGTGTGGAACCGGGATAACCTTCATAGTCTCGTCAGACTCAAACTCAGCATCCACATCGGCAAACACATACATTAAACCACCACGGGCACGCACTTCTTCAACGTTAGATTTCAGCTTTTCTAACAGTTCGTTGTTTGGCGCCACCACTATGACGGGCATGTCGGCATCAATCAAGGCCAGTGGGCCATGTTTCAGCTCGCCAGAAGCATATGCCTCAGCATGGATATAGGAGATCTCTTTAAGTTTCAGCGCACCTTCCATCGCAATAGGGTACTGATCGCCACGGCCAAGGAATAAGGCATGGTGTTTGTCGGCAAAGTCTTCCGCCAATTCAGCAATCGCATCATCTAAGCCTAATGCTTGCTCCACTTTGGCAGGCATAGACTGTAGGCTTTGAGTGATCTCGGCCTGCATTTGCTCCGACATGCCATTATGGCGACCGATCACCGCAGTCAGCATTAATAAACCCGCTAATTGCACGGTAAAGGCTTTAGTTGAAGCAACGCCAATTTCGGCGCCAGCTTTCATCATGTATGCCATGTCAGACTCACGGACTAAGGAAGAGCCTGGTGCGTTACAGATAGTTAGCGTCGCCTTATAGCCCATTTCTTTGGCTAGACGCATCGCCGCCAGCGTATCGGCGGTCTCGCCGGATTGAGAAATAGTCACCAACAGGCTGTTGGGGAATAAATGCGACTTGCGGTAGCGGAATTCGGAGGCGATTTCGACATTACAAGAAACGCCAGCCCAATCCTCTAACCAATAACGCGCAGCCATACCCGCATGGTAGCTAGTACCACAGGCAATAATCTGTACGTGTTTAATATCTTTTAAGAATTCAGCGGCATTATCACCAAAAGCCGTGTCGAGCACTTGTTTGTTGGCGATGCGGCCTTCAATAGTACGCGTCAGTGCCAGTGGCTGCTCATAGATTTCTTTGAGCATATAGTGGCGATATTCACCTTTGTCACCGGCATCGTGGGTGATTTCAGATTCTTTAACTTCGCGCTCAACTTTATTGCCATGCACATCGAAAATGCTCACTGTGCGACGAGTCACTTCAGCCACGTCACCTTCTTCTAAAAACGCGAAAGAACGGGTCACAGGCAACAGCGCCAATTGATCAGACGCGACAAAGTTTTCACCTAAACCAAAACCAATCACCAGTGGACTGCCGGAACGCGCGACGACCATGCGCTCGCTGTCGCGGCGGTCAATCACCACAGTGCCATAAGCGCCTTCGAGTTGTTTAACCGTGGCTTGCACCGCGGCCAGTAAGGTGTCGTGCGTTTTTAATTCGTGATGAACTAAGTGGCAAATCACTTCAGTATCGGTATCAGAGCTGAAGTGGTAGCCGTGTTCTTTAAGCATTTCACGCAGTTTATGATGGTTTTCGATAATGCCATTGTGCACAACGGCAATATCGCCTTTAGATAAATGTGGGTGAGCATTGCGCTCGCTTGGCTCACCGTGGGTCGCCCAACGTGTATGCGCAATACCAGTGCCGCCCGCTAGCGGATCGGTTTCGAGTGCCGTAGAAAGCTCCTGCACTTTACCCACGCGGCGGGTGCGATTGAGTTCGCCATTGTGGATCACCGCAACACCCGCAGAATCATATCCACGATATTCTAAACGACGTAAACCTTCGACCAGAATTTCGGCCACATCCCTTTGCGCCACGGCGCCAACGATTCCGCACATAGTTTTTACCTATAAAATGAAAAATAAAAATGAAGTTGTTTGAGTCATTTGCTCTGGCTTATCACGGGCAAATGCCTAAGGCGAGTAGGGCGCTAAGATGACTTTCACGCCTTGCTCGGTAATTTGGTTAAGGGCGCTCTCTTCGATGCGCTCATCGGTGACTAGTACACTGATTTGCGACCAAGGTAGTTCTAAATTAGGGATCCGCTTGCCTATTTTGTCCGAATCCACCATCACGATGACTTCACGGGAAACCTCAGCCATCACCTTACTTAAACCCGTCAGCTCATTAAAGGTGGTGGTGCCTCGCGCTAAATCGATACCGTCGGCACCGATAAACAGTTGGTCAAAGTTATAGGAGCGTAATACCTGTTCGGCCACTTGCCCCTGGAACGACTCGGAATGCGGATCCCAGGTTCCACCGGTCATCAATAGGGTCGGCTCATTTTCAAGTTCGTGAATCGCGTTAGCCAAATGCAGAGCATTGGTCATTACCACCAGCCCACGTTTTTGGTTGAGTTCAGCAATTAAGCCTGAAGTGGTGGTACCGCTATCGATAATGATGCGATTGTGATCTTTGATCAGCTGCGCCGCTGCTTTAGCAATAGATAACTTATTAGGAGCAATCTTGGCAGAAAACTGCTGCGTTACTTCATCGGGAATAGCCACAGCACCACCGTAGCGGCGCAGCAATAGTCCAGTTTTTTCAAGTTCTGCCAAGTCTTTACGAATAGTCACTTCTGAAGTTTCGAAACGTAATGACAACTCATCGACACTCACTTCACCCTGTTCATTCAGAATGCTAATAATACTGTGACGTCGTTGCTGTGTATTTCGTTTATTCATAAAACCTTTCAGTTAACTTTCGATTCGAAAGATATATTATAAAGAAACGAAACATTTTTGCTAGTATTCGAAAGATAATTTCGAATCAAGATGGGTAGCCTTTAAGTTGGATTAATTAACTTAATGAAAAATAATAAAAAAGCAGTTCACCCAAAGGTAAACCGCTTTAATTGTATGAAACTTAAAAAGGGGAACTGAGCTTAAAACTTAGCTTCAAGTGCCACGCTGAAGTTACGATCTTGGCCGATAGTGACCATCTTATCGCTACCACCATCTAAGTATTCAGTATCAAATAGGTTTCTCACGTTTGCACGGATGCTAACGTCTTTACCCATAATATCCATAGTATAAGCAGCACCAACATCAAAACGGACGTAACCATCTTTGGTGATAGTGTTAGCAGTATCAGCAAAACGCTCACCAACGTAGATAGCACCAAAGTTCATCGCAAAGTTGTCAGTTACTTCGTAACGAGTCCAGATATTGGCAGACCATTCAGGGGCATCAATAGGAGTATTACCTTCACGAGCATCACCCGTTTGATATTCAGCATCTAAATACATCATCGATGATGTCACAAACCAGCTATCTCCAATTTTGCCTTGGGCACCCATTTCAAAACCACGGTGCTTTTGCTCACCGCCTTGGGTAGTGATATCAGTATAATCACCAATAGGCGTTGGCAATTTTTCTGAAATGGTAATGTTTTCAAGTGTGATATCGAATACCGCTGCCGTTAGCAGCAAACTATCGTCAAACAGTTCCCACTTTGTTCCCACTTCATATTGAATACCGTATTCAGGCTTTAGGTTAAGTTTGTTATTGATATCGTATTCGTTATTCACTGCACCTTGTGGGGTGAAGCTTTTTGAATAGTTGACATAAATACTGCCATTATCCATAGGCGAATAAATCACCCCGAATTTTGGCGATACAGCATAGCTATTTTCCCCTTCACCGTCTTTTTTCTGCTCGTCATAACGTACACCTGCAAGCAATTTCCATTGTTCGTTGATAGTCATTAAATCTTGCAGATAGAAACCGTAGTATTTGTATTCGCTTGGAGCACTTAATTTACCCTGATGGTAATCAAGGTCAGGCTGAACAACTGGTTGTCCAGGGATCACTGTTTGAGTTGCACCACGAGCGATTTGTTGCTGGTAGAAGTAATCTAAATAGTTGGCACCAATAAGGAATTGATGTTCCAAGCCTGCTAATTCAAACTCGCCCGTAAAATCAATATAAGCAGTTTTATGCTGCCAATCGTCATATCGATCAAAAGGCTTGATGCTATACCCCTTGGTGAAGGGATCTGCCGCATAAACAGGGGCAGAGTCGAAACGTTGGCGATTAAATTGTTGATCGTTGTAACCGACTTTCACTTTCCAGTCGTTACTCATTTGCCAAGTCAGATCAGCACCTAAATTTGAAACAGTATTATCGGTAAAGGCCCAAGGCGCGTCCCATACGGTTTTACGCTCGCCAATCACATTGCCTTGTTTATCTAACCAACCACCCGCATCGATGCCCGCTTTGTCTTGGGTATGGTCGTACTTAACCGATAACAAAACATCATCACTGATATCAAATTCTAAGTTTAAGTAACCCAACCAACGATCACGCTCTTGGTTTTCATTAGTAGTTGAATATTCGCGCCAGTATTTAGTGTCTTGTTTAACTAACACACCACGATAACGAATGCTTTGAGCATCGTTTAAGCTGCCTCCCGCATCTAACTGCGCACGGGTAGAGCCGTAGCCATCAGTATCAAAACCTAAATCGAGCATTGAATCATAGGTCGGCTTTTTGGTGACCATATTAACCAAACCGCCAGGACCGGATTGGCCATACAACATACTTGAAGGGCCTTTTAGTACCTCAACCTGTTGTAGCGTTTCAATAGGTTGAACGTAATGAGACCATTGCTGGTGGCCGTTGATGAGATAGCCGTTGCCCGAATCGAGTTCGAAGCCACGAATACTGAAGACTTGGCGGTTCCAACGAGTAGTACCCGCCGTTACGCTCGAATCGTTAACTAAGACTTCTGCAAGGTTAGTTGCTAATTGTTCGTCAGTCACAAAATCAGGGATAACATTAACGGACTGCGGGGTATCCATTAAGTCAATATCGCCACGCATAGCGCCCGATGCGCTACCGACTTTATAATCGTTAAAAGTACGGCCTGTTACATTAATACGTTCTATATTTGCATCGTTTGGCGCTTCTGCCATAACAGGCATCGCCATTAATGCAGCCCCAACGGCCAAACCTACAACTGAATATTTAAATACCATTGCCAACACCTCAAGTAGACCTTTCGTCTTAGAATTGCAGGCAATATAAATAAGAATTGTTTTTATTTAAGGATCTTTACATGGATTTACAATTTGGCGTGACTTAGATCAACTTTGAATAAAAACAATGAATTACCCATAACACCACAGTATTAATTCAACATTAATTTAGCTGATTTTTATTTGGAGAGGATTTAGACCTTTGACAAAAAAACATAAAGCGGCTAATTGCCGCTTTCTATAACAAAAAATAAAGCCGTTACTTCTTAATCTTTACCGGACGTTGCCAGCCAGTCAGATGTTTTTGCTTAACACGGGTGATCACTAGCTCATCCTCACCCACATCACGGGTAATTGTTGACCCTGCACCGAGCGTCGCGCCTTTACCAATGGTCACCGGCGCCACCAGTTGAGTATCACTCCCCACAAACACATTATCTTCAATCACGGTTAAGTGTTTATTGGCACCATCGTAATTACAGGTAATAGTACCCGCACCAATATTCACACCCGCACCGATTTGCGCATCGCCTAAATAGGCTAAGTGACCCGCCTTAGACCCCACACCTAAAACGGCTTTTTTCATCTCAACGAAGTTACCGATATGGGCATCTTGCATTAACTCAGCACCGGGGCGTAAACGGGCAAAAGGCCCCGCACTGGCTGCTACGCCGAGTTTAGCGCCTTCGATAATAGAGTAAGGTTTGATCTCGGCATTGTCGGCAATTTCACAGTCGATAAGAATTGCACCAGCGCCGATGCTAACGTTATTGCCAATCACCACTTTACCTTCGAAAATCACATTCACATCGACCATCACATCCATACCCACGGTCACTTCACCACGGATATCGATACGGCTTGGATCGCGCAAATTAGCGCCAGCAATCATCAGCTTTTCGGCTTCACGGGCCTGATAGGCGCGCTCAAGTTGTGCAAGTTGCATGCGGTTATTAGCGCCTTCCACTTCGATAGCAGACTGTGGCTGAGCGGTATTAATATCAACCCCGTCGGCGTGGGCCATGGCGATAATATCAGTGAGATAGTATTCACCCTGAGCATTGTTATTCGATAGGCGGCCAAGCCACGATTTTAATGCATTACCAGGAACAGCCATAATGCCCGTGTTAACTTCATTAATAGCAAGTTGCTCTGGATTAGCATCTTTTTGTTCGACAATACCGACAACCTTGCCCTGTTCGCGCACGATACGGCCATAGCCAGTTGGATTGGTTAGATTGACGGTTAAAATCGCCACGCCATTATCGGGACGCGCAGCAAGTAATGCTTCAAGCGTAGAGGCTTGGATTAACGGCACATCACCGTAAAGGATCAGCACAGTATCATTATCATCGATATTAGAAATCGCCTGAGCGACCGCATGGCCAGTGCCTAACTGCTCGGCTTGCAACATCCAATTGAGTTGCTGCTCACCCAAAGCGGATTTTAATTTATCGGCACCGTAGCCATAAACGAGCTGTATAGCATCACTGCCAATATGGTGTGCAGTATCAATCACATGCTGCACCATGCTCTTATGAGCGATAGGATGTAATACCTTAGGAAGATCCGAGCGCATGCGAGTTCCTTTTCCTGCTGCCAAGATCACTACATTTAATGCCATTGCCATATCCTTGATTAACATCCCAAAGGGATAAACTGAGCTCGATTTAATGGCGCAATTTTAACGGAAAGGCGCAGCAAAGCGAAAGGCAGATCTCAAAACGCAGCGAAAAAACCAACAAAAAAGGCGGGTATCTTTCGATAACCGCCTTTTATCACAAACAATAACCTTTATCTGGCAATGTTTTTCTTGATGGTTTCAACAACACGTAATTGAGCCATTGCTTTCGCTAACTCAACCATAGCGGCATCATAATTAAAGTCCGCACCCGCAGTTGCCATATGGGCTTCTGCACGACGCTTGGCTTCTAATGCTGCCTGCTCATCAATATCTTTGGCACGCATAACCACATCAGCTAACACAGAAACAGAAGAAGGTTGTACTTCCAGTAAACCACCAGAAAGATAAAACACTTCTTCGCTGCCGTCTTGTTTGACGATGCGCGCCATGCCAGGTTTGATATAGCTTAACAGTGGAGCGTGGCCATGCATGATGCCCAACTCACCTTCAGAACCGGTCACTTGTAGGCTCGCTACGCGACCTGAGAAGATGCTGCTCTCTGCACTTACTATATCAAGCTGTACTGTCATGGCTGCCATCCCGTTCTCCTTAAAAAACTAAGTATGACTACTTAGTTATTTCTTTTTGTTAGCTTTCTCGACAGCTTCGTCGATAGAACCAACCATGTAGAACGCTTGTTCTGGAATGTGATCGAACTCACCACTCAGAATTCCCTTGAAGCCACGGATAGTGTCTTTCAGAGAAACGTACTTACCAGGAGAACCAGTAAAGACTTCTGCTACGTGGAAAGGCTGAGACAAGAAACGCTCAATCTTACGTGCACGGGAAACGGTCATCTTGTCATCATCTGACAATTCGTCCATACCGAGAATCGCAATAATGTCTTTCAGCTCTTTGTAGCGTTGCAGAACAGTTTGTACACCGTTAGCTACGTCATAGTGCTCTTGACCAACCACTAATGGATCTAATTGACGAGAAGTCGAATCCAATGGGTCAACCGCTGGGTAAATACCCAGAGAAGCGATTTGACGTGACAATACAACAGTCGCATCTAAGTGAGCGAAGGTTGTTGCTGGTGACGGGTCAGTCAAGTCGTCCGCAGGTACGTATACCGCTTGTACAGAGGTAATAGAACCCGTCTTAGTTGAAGTAATACGCTCTTGCAGAACGCCCATTTCTTCAGCCAGAGTGGGTTGGTAACCTACCGCAGAAGGCATACGACCTAACAGTGCTGATACTTCAGTACCGGCTAGGGTGTAACGGTAAATGTTGTCAACGAACAACAGTACGTCACGACCTTCGTCACGGAACTTTTCAGCCATAGTCAGACCGGTCAGTGCTACACGCAGACGGTTTCCTGGTGGCTCGTTCATTTGGCCATAAACCATGGCTACTTTGTCGAGAACGCCAGAATCCTTCATCTCGTAGTAGAAGTCGTTACCCTCACGAGTACGCTCACCTACACCAGCGAATACAGAAAGACCTGAGTGAGCTTTAGCGATGTTGTTAATCAGTTCCATCATGTTAACTGTCTTACCAACACCCGCACCACCGAACAGACCTACTTTACCACCCTTAGCGAATGGACATACAAGGTCGATAACCTTGATACCCGTCTCTAACAGTTCAGTCGTGTTTGATTGCTCTTCGTATGAAGGAGCGCTGCGGTGAATCACATAACGTTCTTCTTCGCCAATTGCACCAGCTTCATCAATAGGGTCGCCTAAAACGTTCATGATACGGCCAAGAGTGGCGGTACCAACAGGAACAGAAATAGGTGAACCTGAGTTTACTACCTCAAGACCACGACGCAGACCATCAGAAGTACCCATAGCGATGGTACGAACTACACCACCACCTAGTTGTTGCTGAACTTCCAGCACCAAACCATTACAGGAGCCTTCACCTGTGATCTTCAGAGCGTCATATACCTGAGGTACGGCATCTTGTGGAAACTCTACGTCCACAACCGCGCCAATCACTTGGACAACAGTACCTGTGCTCATGATTAATCCTCTAAAACTTGTATTCGTTACCTAACCTAAACCGCAGAGGCACCAGAAACAATTTCCGACAGTTCCTGCGTAATCGCAGCCTGACGAGCCTTGTTATAGACCAATTGCAAATCGTCAATCAGTGTACCCGCGTTGTCCGTTGCCGCCTTCATCGCCACCATACGGGCAGCTTGTTCGGAAGCAATGTTTTCAACAATACCTTGGTAAACCTGAGATTCTACATAACGAACCAATAAGGTATCCAAAAGGGCTTTTGGATCAGGTTCGTAGATGTAGTCCCAACGATGAGCAACCTCATCATCTTCCGATTTAGGCAAAGGTAGCAGCTGCTCGATCACAGGAGTCTGCGTCATAGTGTTTACAAACTTGTTGAACACTACATACAGACGATCCAGTTTGCCTTCGTTGTAAGCATCTAGCATCACACGTACTGTCCCGATCAGGTCAGCGAGCTTTGGCGCATCGCCTAAACCTGAAGCATGGGCAGAAACCTGTCCACCGAAGCTTTTGAAAAACTGCACACTACGAGCACCAATAGGACAGAATTCAAATTCTGCACCTTGCTCTTTCCAGCTTTTCACGTCTGCAACAACCTTTTTAAAGAGGTTGACGTTCAGACCACCACAAAGGCCACGGTCGGTTGCTACAACAATGTAACCAACCCGCTTAGCCTCTCTCACCTCTAAGTAGGGGTGTTTATACTCGAGAGAACCTTGCGCTACGTGACCGATCACCTTACGCATGTTTTCCGCGTATGGACGGCTCGCAGCCATGCGTTCCTGCGCTCTGCGCATTTTGCTGGCTGCCACCATTTCCATGGCGGACGTGATCTTCTGAGTGTTTTTTACACTCGCGATCTTGGTTTTAATCTCTTTAGCGCCGGCCATCTCTACTCTCCAATCTGGACCTGAGGTGTCTTAAGACACCTCTATCATTGTTACCAGGTTTGGGTTGCTACGAACTTGTCGAGGCCAGCTTTTAATTCAGCTTCGATATCGGCGTTATAATCGCCAGTCTCGTTGATAAGCTTGATTAAAGCAGCATGCTCGCTGTTCATGTACGAGAGCAGAGCGGCTTCGAAATCACCAACTTTTTTCAGCTCAATGCCCTTCAGGTAACCTTTTTCAGCTGCGAAAATAGACACAGCTTGAGCAGCTACACTCATAGGAGCATATTGTTTTTGCTTCATCAGTTCGGTAACACGCACACCATGCTCTAGCTGAGCACGAGTTGCATCGTCTAAGTCAGATGCAAACTGTGAGAACGCAGCAAGTTCACGATACTGTGCAAGAGCAGTACGAATACCACCAGACAGTTTCTTGATGATCTTAGTCTGAGCCGCACCACCAACACGAGAAACAGAAATACCTGGGTTAACCGCTGGACGTAAGCCAGAGTTAAACAGATCAGTCTCAAGGAAGATCTGACCGTCAGTAATCGAAATTACGTTGGTCGGTACGAATGCAGATACGTCACCCGCCTGAGTTTCAATAATAGGCAGCGCGGTTAACGAACCGGTTTTACCTGTTACTGCACCTTTAGTGAACTTTTCTACATAATCTTCGTTTACGCGTGAAGCACGCTCTAGTAAACGAGAGTGTAGATAAAATACGTCACCAGGATAAGCTTCACGGCCTGGTGGACGCTTCAGTAGTAACGAGATCTGACGGTAAGCAACTGCTTGCTTAGACAGGTCATCGTATACGATCAGAGCATCTTCACCGCGGTCGCGGAAGTATTCACCCATAGCACAACCAGAGTACGGTGCTAAGTATTGCAGCGCAGCAGCTTCAGAAGCTGTAGCAACCACAACGATAGTGTTAGCTAATGCACCGTGTTCTTCTAGCTTACGCACTACGTTAGCGATAGTAGAAGCCTTTTGGCCTACTGCTACGTATACGCACTTAATGCCAGAATCGCGCTGGTTGATGATTGCGTCGATCGCCATGGCTGTTTTACCAGTTTGACGGTCGCCAATGATCAATTCACGTTGGCCACGACCGATTGGGATCATAGCGTCAACGGCTTTATAACCAGTTTGAACTGGTTGATCTACTGACTTACGCTCGATAACACCAGGAGCAATCACTTCAATAGGAGAGAAACCATCGTTGTTGATAGCTCCTTTTCCGTCAATAGGCTCACCCAGAGTGTTAACTACGCGGCCTAACAGGCCACGACCGACTGGAACTTCCAGAATACGGCCAGTAGTTTTAACTTTTACGCCCTCTGCTAAATCAGCATAAGGGCCCATTACTACGGCACCGACAGAATCACGTTCAAGGTTCAACGCGATTGCAAAACGGCTACCAGGCAGTTCGATCATTTCACCTTGCATCACATCGGCTAGGCCGTGGATGCGGATAATGCCGTCACTAACCGCAACGATAGTACCTTCGTTACGAGATTCGCTAACGACTTCGAACTGCTCGATCCGCTGCTTAATCAGATCGCTGATTTCAGTGGAATTCAGTTGCATGCTCAAACTCCCAATTACGACTGCAGCTTTTCAGACAGACGCGATAACTTACCGCGGACAGAGCCATCAATGACTAAGTCACCTGCCTTAATGATTACACCGGCGATAAGCGCGGCGTCAGTGCTGCAATTCAGCTTAACTTTGCGTGCGAGACGTTTCCCTAAAGAAATACTGATCTGCTGCTGTTGTTCAGAGCTGAGCTCAGCTGCAGAAACCACATCGGCTTCCACTTCTTTTGCCCACTCATTACGGTATTGAGCAAAAAGCTCAGATACAGCAGGTAGTACCTTTAAGCGACCGTTTTCAGCCATTACCTTTATCAAGTTTTGACCTTGCTCATTGATTTGCTCACCACACACACTGATAAAGAGTGCGGCGAGTTTGGTGCTGGCTAAAGAGCCAGTCAGCAGTGGCTGCATGGTTTCGTTTTCACTAACCAATGCGGCAAACGTGAGCATTTCGGCCCAGGTATCCACTGCGTTGTGTTCAACAGCAACGTCAAAAGCTGCCTTTGCGTAAGGGCGAGCGATGGTGGTTAATTCAGCCATAACTCAAACTCCCTTATCAAATTTCAGCGACTAGTTTATTAACTATGTCACTGTGGGCGGCTGGATCAATAGAACGCTCAAGGATCTTCTCAGCACCCATGATGGCAAGAGTAGCAACCTGCTTACGCAGATCCTCTTTCACGCGATTACGTTCAGCTTCAATTTCTGCTTTACCCTGAGCGATGATTTTGGCACGCTCAGCGTCTGCTTCGGCTTTAGCTTCTTCCACTATTTGAGCTTTACGCTTGTTAGCTTGCTCAATAATTTCGTTAGCCGTCACCTTGGCTTCTTTTAGTTGGTCAGTCGCTTTCGCTTGAGCCAACTCTAGGTCTTTTACCGCACGATCAGCATCAGCTAGACCGTCAGCAATCCTTTTTTGGCGCGCTTCGATGGCATTCATCAAAGGGGGCCATACAAACTTCATGCAGAACCACACGAAGATGATAAAGGCGACCGTCTGACCGATTAGGGTAGCGTTGAAATTCACAACAGCCTCCTATTTAGAGTTAAGACAGAAGCGTTTTCTTACAGCATTGCACCCAGTGGGTTGGTGAACAGCATGAATAATGCGATACCAACACCGATCATTGTTACGGCGTCTAACAGACCCGCTACGATGAACATTTTAACTTGCAGCATAGGAGCCATTTCTGGTTGACGCGCAGCGCCTTCCAGGAACTTGCCACCTAATAAGCCGAAACCGATTGCAGTACCAAGAGCACCCATACCAATCAGCAGAGCAACAGCGATAGCTGTCATGCCTAAAATCGTTTCCATCTGTATCTCCAGTATCTAAAATCTAAATCTAATTAGTTGATGATTTAGTTTAAAATTTCTTCAGCAATCCTTAATGATCTTCATGGGCCATGCTTAAGTAAACAATGGTCAACATCATGAAGATAAACGCCTGCAGCGTGATAACCAAAATGTGGAAAATTAACCAACCTAGTTGCAGAGTCACACCTAGGGAAGATAATAACAAGTTGGTACCATACATCAGCGCAATAAGGATGAAGATCAACTCACCTGCGTACAAGTTACCAAATAGACGCAATGCCAATGAAATTGGTTTAGCGATTAAGGTAACAGTCTCTAATAGGAGGTTGACGGGTATCATTGCCTTATGGTTAAAGGGCTGTAGCGTCAGTTCTTTAACAAAACCAGACACGCCTTTGACCTTAATGCTGTAGTAAATAATCAGCACAAACACACCGATAGCTAAGCTGAAGGTGATGTTTACATCAGTCGTCGGAACCACTTTTAAGTATGGAATTCCCGCTAAACTTGCTAGCCAAGGCAGCCAGTCTACAGGGAGCATATCCATGAAGTTCATCATGAATACCCATACAAAAATGGTCAGAGCTAAAGGCGCGATCACGGCATTGCGGCCATGAAAACTTTCTTTCACGCTGTTATCAACGAACTCCACGATCATCTCGATAAAGCATTGCAGCTTACCGGGAACACCTGAAGTCGCTTTTTTACCAACACTACGGAAAATCCACAGGAACAGAACACCAAGACCAACCGAAAAGAACAACGAATCAATGTGCCATGTCCAGAAGCCTTCACCAACGTGTAGGTTGGTAAGGTGATGCTGGATATAGCCCTGCGGTGTTAACGCTTCACCAGTTGCAGCCATGATTCATCCCACTTAACTTTGCTTGAAGTATAAAGGAGCTGTCCAATGCACGATCAACGTCAGCACGTAACAAACAAAAAGAGGCATAAATGCGACCTTAAGATTGATAAACACTAGCGAAAACATTGCGATGGTTAACAGCAACTTTACCGCTTCCCCCCAGTAAAAAGTTTTAATCACTTTTGCAGCTGAACTTGCTCCCGTATGGGAGAAAGCGAGGGTCGCGAATACAAAATTAGGGAGCACAGCAATTGAACCACCTGCTAATGCAGAATAGCCAAACTGAACTCCCCACACGACGAAAAAGAGAATTGAAGCACCCCCAGCCACCGCCGCCTGCATCATCACCAATTTATAGGCTGACCACCGGCCACGACGCGCTAAAACCTTACTCAACTCATCCTCTCCGCATTTATACTTTTTGTTTCGATGACCGGATGACAAATATCCGTATTTATGTCGATGCACAAAAAGCTTGCGAAAGTATACCTTTTCACGCCTTCATTGCAACTTTGAGATAAGGAAAAACAGCACTTTTAACGTGATATAGCGCCAAAACAGTCAAAATCCAAAATTAACATATGTCACAAATTTACATTAAAAACTGTTAATCTACAGACATTAACGAATTTTGCTAAGAATTCCGTCTAATTCAGCCAGATTCTGATAGTTAATTACAATTTTACCCTTCCCCTTACTGCTATGAGCGATCGAAACCTTGGCACCTAATCTTTCAATTAACTGCTGCTCTAAACGACAAACATCTTGATCTTTAGTCGTAGTTTCGACGGGTTTGGGTGGATTTAAGGTTTGATTAATCAATCGTTCAGTTTCGCGAACGGTTAATTCCTTGGCTGCCACTAATCTCGCCAGATTTGTTTGTTCTTCACCCTCAATTGCGAGCAAAGCGCGCGCATGGCCCATATCAATATCGCCATACTCGAGTAAACGCTTAACAGGCTCATTCAAACCGTTTAAACGTAACAAGTTAGATACACTCGCCCGAGATTTTCCCACAACATCGGCGACCTGTTGGTGAGTCAGTTCAAATTCTTGCATTAAACGTTGTAATGCAATGGCTTCTTCCATGGCATTTAAGTCTTCACGCTGAATGTTTTCGATCAAGGCGATAGCAATAGCAGCATCATCGGGAACCGCTTTAACGATACAAGGGATTTTTTCAACACCCGCCAATTGGGAAGCGCGCCAACGGCGCTCACCGGCAATAATCTCATACTGGTTATTGCTAACAGGGCGCACTACAATCGGCTGGATAATGCCTTGATTACGGATGGAATGGGCAAGTTCTTCCAATGCCTCGGGAGACATGTCCTTACGAGGTTGGTATTTTCCCGGCTGTAATAGGTCGAGATCAAGATGGATAAGTTCTTCTTTTTTATCGACAACGACCACTTCTTCCGTGTGTTTTTTACTCGCGGCGTGGCTATTACTCAGTAAGGCATCTAAGCCTTTACCTAACCCTCTTTTCTTTAACGTCATGGTTTTCCTTTACGCTCGCTTAGCCTGAGTTTTCTGTTCGGAACGGCGGATCATCTCACCAGCCAGCGCTAAATATGCTTTAGCTCCCGCGCTCGATTTATCATAATACATAGCGGGTGCACCAAAGCTCGGCGCTTCGGCTAAACGCACGTTACGCGGGATCACAGTGCGATACACCTTATCGCCAAAGTGTTGTTTTAGCTGATCGGACACATCATTTGAAAGACGATTACGCGGATCATACATAGTGCGTAAAATCCCTTCGATACCAAGACCAGGATTAACCACGGCTGCCAATTTGGTGATGGTATCGATCAAGGCGGTTAAACCTTCCAGTGCAAAGTACTCACACTGCATTGGCACCAGCACAGAATCCGCCGCCGACATCGCATTAACCGTCAACATGTTGAGCGAAGGAGGGCAATCGATAAAGATATAATCGTATTGATCTTTTATCGGCGCGAGCGCATTACGTAAGCGCACTTCACGGGCAAAAAACTCCATGAGTTTGATTTCTGCCGCAGTCACATCGCCATTACTAGCAATTAGATCGTATTTTCCCGTGGTGTCTTTGACCACTATTTCATCGAAGGGCTTTTCTTCTACCAGCAGTTCGTAAGCCGTGTTTTCGACTTCGTATTTATCGACACCGCTGCCCATAGTGGCATTGCCCTGTGGATCAAGATCGATCAGTAGCACTTTACGCTTAGTCGCGGCTAATGAGGCGGCTAAATTGACACAAGTTGTTGTTTTCCCTACGCCACCTTTCTGGTTGGCCACGGCAATTACTTTACCCACAATGTCACCCTGTATGTAAATTCTGGTTTATTGCCTACTTAAAAATCCATTCAAAATGAGGAGCTTTAAGCCTGTTATTCTTTGATTATTTTGAGTAAATGTCTTTGCTCATCGAGTTTTGGCACCTTGAGTTCGATGGTTTCAGTTATCGCAAAGCCAGCGGGGATTTGTTGCATCTCTTCATCACTCAGTTGTCCCTTGAGCGCATAAAATTGCCCATGCTCAGCTGGCAAGTGATGGCACCATGTCAACATATCATGGATTGACGCAAAGGCACGGCTTAGCACACCATCGAACTTTTGCTCAGGTTGATAGGCCTCAACTCGGCTTTCTATCGAACTGATATTATGAATGCCTAATTCGAAGGCTACTTGTTTTTGAAAACGAATGCGTTTACCTAAGCTATCAAGCAGCACAAAAGTTTTATCTGGATTCATAATCGCCAGTGGGATGCCAGGCAGTCCAGGACCAGTTCCTACATCAATAAAGCGTTCACCTTGCAGATGTTTTGATACCACTAAGCTGTCCATGATATGACGGACAAGCATGATCTCGGGATCTCTTACTGAGGTTAAGTTATAGGCTTTATTCCATTTGTTGAGCATGCCAACAAAATCAAGCAGTTGCTTTTTCTGCTCAGCGGTAGCGGGCAGATTAATTTCGGCTAAATAGGCCTCTAACTGGGCAGATAACACTGAACAACCTCAACAAAAATGCAATGATAAACTCGTCGGCTATTATGAAGCCCTGAAACGTCGAAGGGAAGCCTGAATGCTTCCCTTCTGCGACCAAACTGGCGATTAAGCTAGCTTTTACGCGCTCTTGCGTAATAAACCACGTTTTTTCAGATGTACTAGCAGAATTGAAATTGCTGCTGGGGTGATACCTGAGATACGTGACGCTTGACCAATAGTTTCAGGCTTATGGCTATTTAACTTAGCAATCACCTCATTTGAAAGCCCAGGAACCTCTTTGTAATCAAGGTTCAATGGCAAGCCCGTGTTCTCATTACGTACCGCTTTATTGATCTCTTCCTGCTGACGTTGAATATAACCAGAATATTTCACTTGGATCTGTACTTGCTCAGCGGCGAGTGGATCGGTAAGACCAGGACCAAAGCCTTCAATCTGCATCAGTTTGTTGTAATCCATTTCTGGACGACGAAGTAATTCTTCAAAAGATGCTTCGCGAGAAATAGGCGTATTCAAGTGCGGATTTAACACTGGCACTAATGGAGAGTTTGGATGGATCCACTGGCTACGTAGACGTTGTAGCTCTAATTCGATCGATTCCAGTTTTTCACTGAAAGACGCCCAGCGCGCATCATCCACCAGACCCAGTTCACGACCTTTTGCGGTTAAACGCAGATCGGCGTTGTCTTCACGCAGCAATAGGCGGTATTCGGCGCGGCTGGTAAACATGCGGTAGGGTTCTTTAGTGCCTAACGTCGATAAATCGTCAACCAATACTCCGATGTAAGCTTCATCGCGACGAGGGCACCAAGCTTCTTTGCCTTGAACTTGCAGTGCTGCGTTCATGCCAGCGAGTAAACCTTGGGCGCCAGCTTCTTCATAACCGGTTGTACCGTTGATCTGGCCAGCAAAGAATAATCCATTAATGGTTTTGGTTTCTAACGAGTTTTTAAGATCTCTAGGATCAAAATAATCGTACTCAATCGCGTATCCTGGACGTACGATCTCAGCATTTTCCATCCCCTTGATCGAACGAACCAAATTTAACTGTACATCAAAGGGAAGGCTGGTAGAGATCCCGTTAGGGTAAATCTCATTGGTGTTTAAGCCTTCTGGTTCGATAAAGATCTGGTGCGATGATTTATCAGAAAAACGATGGATCTTGTCTTCGATAGAAGGGCAGTAACGTGGGCCGATCCCCTCGATAACACCGGAGTACATTGGGCTTCTATCTAAACCTCCACGAATAATATCGTGTGTTTTTTCATTGGTATGGGTGATCCAACAAGAAATTTGTTTCGGGTGATGGCTCAAATCGCCCATAAATGACATTACAGGTAATGGCGTATCACCTTTTTGTTCTGTCATCTGAGTAAAATCGATGGTATTGGCGTCGATACGTGGTGGTGTACCGGTTTTTAAACGGCCAACACGGATATGCAACTCGCGTAAACGATGGGCGAGTGCGATAGATGGTGGATCGCCTGCACGACCGCCACTGTAGTTTTCTAACCCTATATGGATCTTACCACTGAGGAAAGTCCCTGCGGTTAATACGACAGCAGCGGCTTCGAAGGCTAATCCCATCTGGGTAACGACACCGATAACGCGATCATTTTCTACAACAAGATCATCTACAGCTTGTTGGAAAATACGTAAGTTAGGTTGGTTTTGCAGAATATTTTGGATCTTCTGACGATATAACGCGCGATCTGCCTGTGCACGAGTTGCTCTTACTGCTGGGCCTTTACTCGAGTTTAAGGTTCTAAATTGGATCCCTGCATAGTCGGTTGCGATCGCCATTGCACCGCCTAATGCATCGATTTCTTTAACCAAATGACCTTTACCAATGCCACCGATCGCAGGGTTACATGACATTTGTCCTAAAGTATCAAGATTATGCGTTAGCAATAATGTCTTAGAACCCATTCTTGCTGCGGCTAATGCGGCTTCAGTTCCGGCATGACCACCACCAACTACAATAACATCAAACCGTTCATGAAAATGCATGACCTTACCTTTAAAAACTTAAGTGACCCAATGAGAGCCGATCATTTTAGCATTTGCTTTGATTGAGGTGAATGATCATTTTTCGAAAATAGATCCAGTGGATCGGGACTAATAGATCTTAAGATCTTTATATAGATCTTCTTATTATGTTTACTATTAGGATCGCACTTTCCTGTGGGTAAGGCTAATTTCTCTTTTATATCAGTGGTTAATGAGCTTTTGAACCTGTGATCTAACCGAGATCTACTGTCATTAAAGGTGGGGATAGATCCGCTATTTATCCACAGGGTGGATCTTTAAGCGGATCATGATGTGAATAGCACAGAGGTTGATCAGATCTAAATAATAGTTTATCCACAAAAATATACATATAAATAGTTTTTTGTGGATAAATAAGATCTAAACTGTGGGTTGTTTCAGGTATTTTGAAAATGAGGATCTTAAATTTGATCTTGCCATTGTGCCAACCACGCTAAAGCTGGGTCTTCTGGCACAGGATCCTGTTGTACATCGATCTGGATCTTATCCACAAACGCTTTTGCACCGCTATATTCAAGTCCATCAACAAGCTTCTCTGGGCCTTGGCAAAAGGTGTCATAACTCGAATCACCAATGGCACATAATGCGAACTTAATTTGGTGTAGATTTGGTGTATTGAGTAGAACTTCTTTACAAAATGGCTGTAGATTATCGGGAAGATCACCTGCGCCATGGGTTGATGAAACGATGATCCAGAGGGAATAGGGTTGCAGTGAATCCAGTGTTGGACTTAAAAAAGTGTCTACTTCATGCCCTAATTTGGTCAGCTGAGCCTGCATTTCATCTGCAATATATTCGCTGCTGCCGAGGGTGGTACCGACTAATATAGCAATTTTGGTCATTGTTACTGCTCTCTGTGGTCGTTAATTTTCTATCATTTTTGGGGCTTACATCTACTTAGCGTATTTTGTTGTATAAATTTAGCCAATATTGATTCGCAGTCTGTTAGTATCCTTGGCTGCAATCTTGGTTTTATACCGATAACCTTAAGTTTTTTATAACAATTATAATAGGATAACAGATGACTACACCTGTTGATGCGCCAAAATGGCCACGTCAAATCCCCTATATTATTGCCAGTGAAGCTTGTGAGCGTTTCAGCTTTTACGGCATGCGCAACATTCTAACACCTTTCTTAATGACAGCACTTTTGCTGTCCATTCCGGAGGATCTCCGTGGCGCTGTAGCTAAGGATGTGTTCCATTCCTTTGTAATTGGTGTTTACTTTTTCCCATTATTGGGTGGCTGGATTGCGGATAGATTTTTTGGTAAGTACAACACCATTCTTTGGTTAAGCTTACTTTATTGCGTGGGCCATGCTTTTTTGGCGATTTTTGAGCACAGTGTGCAAGGTTTTTATACGGGGTTATTTTTAATTGCTTTAGGTTCTGGTGGGATAAAACCTTTAGTATCTTCCTTTATGGGCGATCAATTTGATCAGACTAATAAGTCATTGGCTCAAAAAGCCTTTGATATGTTCTACTTTACGATCAACTTTGGTTCTTTTTTCGCATCCTTATCTATGCCATTGTTACTTAAAAACTTTGGTGCCGCTGTTGCTTTCGGGATCCCCGGCGTGCTGATGTTTATAGCGACGGTATTTTTCTGGTTAGGTCGCAAGCGTTATATTCATATGCCGCCAGAACCAAAAGATCCCCATGGTTTTTTACCTGTGATCCGCAGCGCCTTGCTTACTAAAGTGGAAGGTAAGGGAAATATCGGGTTAGTGCTGGCATTAATTGGATTAATATCAGCTGCTTATGTGCTAATCAATATTCCAACACTTGGGATTGTTGCCGGTCTTTGTAGTGCTATGGTGCTACTCATGGGATTTGTTGGGGCGGGCGCCTCATTACAACTTGAGCGTGCTCGAAGCTGTCATCCTGATATTGCGGTAGATGGTGTACGCTCAGTTCTTCGAATTCTGGTCTTATTTGCGTTGGTGACCCCATTTTGGTCGCTATTCGATCAAAAGGCTTCGACTTGGATTTTGCAGGCTAACGATATGGTTAAACCTTCGTGGTTTGAACCTGCAATGATGCAGGCTTTAAATCCACTGTTAGTGATGTTATTGATTCCATTTAATAATTTTGTGTTATACCCCGCGATTGAGCGTATGGGGATTAAGTTAACCGCATTACGTAAAATGGGGGCGGGGATTGCCATTACTGGATTGAGTTGGATTGTGGTGGGGACGATTCAATTGATGATGGATGGTGGTTCAGCCCTTTCGATCTTCTGGCAAATTCTACCTTACGCTTTGCTGACTTTTGGTGAAGTTCTGGTTTCGGCAACAGGATTAGAGTTTGCCTATAGCCAAGCGCCTAAAGCGATGAAAGGGACTATCATGAGTTTTTGGACGCTTTCAGTTACCGTTGGTAACCTCTGGGTATTGCTTGCCAATGTGAGTGTTAAAAGTCCTGCTGTGACTGAGCAAATAATGCAAACGGGGATGAGCGTGACGGCATTCCAAATGTTTTTCTTTGCGGGTTTTGCTATTTTGGCGGCATTAGTGTTTGCACTGTATGCCCGTTCATACCAAATGCAAGATCACTACCGGCAGGTATGATTGAGCTGATATTTTGGGGTTAAGATGTTTAAATAGTGGTAATTCATTGGTTTAAGCCAATGATGCTGCAAAATGCCAGCCAATTCAGCCCTAAATTGGCTGGCAAACGTATGCTATTTAACCTCTGTTCGGGTTAATAGATGAATAAACGCTCCTGTCGCTTATGTGCAACTAAAATCAATCCCAATCGACTGATTGTGATATCAGTTACTCCATTTTTGTGCTTAACAAAGTATGTAAGATCGGTAAATCAACGTGTCTTTTAGCGGTTATGGCATAAAAACTTTCAGTCACACAATCTAAGGCCGCGTAGTTTTTCAATAGTCCTGCTTGAATCTCATCTTGTACAACCACTTCAGGTACCACGGCCACCGCACCCGAATCCCGCGCTAATAGTCTGAGCATCGCCATATCATCGACTTCTGCATAAGGGGTTAGTGAGAGACCATGTTGCTCGCAGTACAAATCAAATTGCCTACGAATATCACTGTCGGGGCCTGGTAATAGTAATTTTACTTTTGTGAGATCCTCTGGAAAGCGTAATGCATTGAATTCCGCTTTATTTGGGCCGACTAAGCATACGCCTTGCTGAGCAATTAATTTACAGCGCCAAGGGGTTGAAGAGTCCGATGCCACAGGGCGATTTGAGAGGATCAAATCTAATTTATGTACACGCAATTGCTCGAGTAGATCATCAAAGTTGGATGATTTTAAAGCAAGTTTGACGTTATTTAATTTAATGACCGGGCGTAGTAAGTTTTCTTGGAAATTGCGTGAAAGGGTCGCCACTGCACCTATTCTTAGTAGCTGAAGCCTTTGGTGCTCGCCATTTTCCATAACTGAAAGCAATTCGTGGCCTAAATTAAAAATTCCTTCAGCGTACTCGAGAACGAGATGCCCAACCTCTGTCAGTAATAATGCTCGGCCTTGACGGTGAAACAGATCATGCCCTAGTTGTTCCTCTAACTGTCTGATCTGGGATGATAAAGCCGATTGTGAAACGTTTAGCCTCTGGGAGGCTCGAGTTAAATGCCCTTCTTTAGCGACAGTCCAGAAGTAATGTAGATGGTGAAAATTGAGGTTTCTCATAGAATCGTTCACTTATATAGAACGTTATGTGAATATCTATCTATTTTACATCCCATCACTGATACGGCAACAATAGCCTTCCTTATTCAGCGTCGTTATCGCGTTGTAGAGGGCTAGGTTTGCTTAAAGTTAAGAATTACCCCCCTCACTTCAGGAGTGAGTATTCATCATGGATCATCAATCACATTATAAAATGCCAAAGCGAATTGCCCTGTTAAGCAAACATGGCAAGGCTGAACAAATTGCGCCAATTCTGTCGCCACTTGGGATTGAAATTGTCGCAACGGATGCATTTGATACCGACATGCTGGGTACCTTTTCTGGAGAAGTTGAGCGTACGCTTTTACCACTAGAGTGCGCTAAGAAAAAGCGCGACTCGCCTGTGAGTTAACCGGTTTAGAGGCGGGGTTAGGCAGCGAAGGTAGCTTTGGTGGAGGGCCTTTGCCTGGAATAATGAATTGGGATACGGAGCTTATCGTACTGCATGATGCAAGGCAAAATATTGATATCGTAGCGAATGTATCTGGTCCGGTAAGCTTGCAAAGTTACCAAGGGGATGATGTGAGTGCACTTAGTGCGGCGTTATCTGGTGCCGAAGAGGGTCAAGCGTGGATAGTTAAGGTCGATGGTCATACGATCAAAGGTGTAGCTAATCTAGATATGTTGCTAGCCACATTAGAAGCGATGAATCTCGCGCCTGAAAATGGTCGTTTTGCTTGCCCAATTGATGTCGCTCCAGACCTTCGCGCGATGCATTCTCCGCTGCGGCAGCAATATATTATCAAGGCCGCACAGCAACTGGTTGAGCGCCTTCAAACACATTGCCCACAATGTCATCAAGCGGATTTCTGGCTACGCGATCGCATCGTTGGTTTGCCTTGCCGCGAGTGTGGTACGCCAACAGATCTCGCTAAAGCTTTTATCCGTCAATGTCTTCACTGCCAATATCAACAAATTGAAACCAAAGAGGAGAGTGTGGCTGATCCTTATCGTTGCCACTGGTGTAATCCATGAGAACAGAAAGACTTAATGCGCTGAATCCTGCTGATTTACAACGTGCGGGAGAGTTGCTAATCGCGGGCGAACTAGTCGCAGTACCGACTGAAACTGTCTATGGGCTTGCAGCGGATGCCAGCAACCCTGAAGCGGTTGAAAAGATTTTTTCGGCTAAACAACGTCCTAGAAATCATCCACTCATAACTCATATTGGCAGCATCGATCAGCTTTCTCGTTGGGTTAACGTTATTCCAGATTGGGTTGCACCACTTGCCGAGGCGTTTTGGCCTGGACCGCTGACACTTATCTTTGAGCGTCATCCCTCGGTTTCGGATGTTATAACCGGTGGATTGCCCAGTATTGCGATAAGAATGCCTGATCATCCGGTGCTTTTATCACTACTGCAACAGTTCAATATTGCCGTTGCTGCTCCATCTGCAAACTTACATAAAAAACTGAGCCCGACTAGTGCAGAGCAAGTATTGAGTGGGCTTGATGGAAGGATTGCTGCTGTACTCGATGGTGGGATTTGCTGTGTGGGTACTGAGTCGACTATTTTACGGATAAGTGAAAATCAAGCTGAGATTTTACGAAGTGGTCCATTATCCGCGAGGGATTTTCAGCCCTACTTACCGTTCCCCGTTATTACGCCTGAATGCCATCAAGAAGCGATTTCTGGCAATATGAAAGTCCATTATCAACCTAATGCCAAAGTCGTAATTTGTGCTGCTGCTTCACTCGCAACGCAATTTTATGCAGAGCCTGAAGCTACGGGGATATTGGGATATTCTGCACAGATGGAAAATATCCATTGCCAACATAAGCTGATATTACCGAACAACCACCAAGGATATCGACAAGCTCTTTATGCCTCTCTTTACGCATTAGACCTAAAGGGGATTAAAACACTTTTGGTTGAAGCGCCGCCTCGTCTTGAGGAGTGGGCTGATATTTTGGATCGATTAAACCGCGCGGCTGCGGAATAGCTTCTCTGTGGTAGGGTCCAGTTTTTTGCAAAAAAATGCCCTCGTTAAAATGTTAACGAGGGGCATATGCTTTTTGATAGCAACCTTTTAATCATCAATAAAATATTTAAAAATCATAATATTGATTTTAATTTATCGGATGCGTTTACT
>NZ_JAKZGV010000055.1:0-28367 GCF_022557375.1 Shewanella sp. MM_2022_3 | reverse complement strand
AACATCTTGATTTCCATTTTTAAAGCTTATCATTGCAAGCTCTACGTTTGTTTTTGCAATGCCTATGAGATAGTCTTTGTTTTCGGGGAAATTATTAAATAATTTTTGAAATATTAAGTTTGACTCTGTTAGCTCTTTATGGGCGTTATTTGAATTGTTACTTTTTTCTTTAATTGCAATAGCTAATAAAACATTGGCTCGTAAATGTTCTCTTTTAACTTCGCTGATTGATATTAAGTCCGTATCAAGTGTGTCTAAAAGAGATTTAGAGGTTTCGTTAACTCTAGAGTCATTAACAAAAATGTTCAAAAGAAATATTTTCGTGCGAATATGAAATAAGTCTCTTTTCCATACTTCATTTCCTGAATCCATGGCTAATGATTTTTCGATAATTTCTTTTGCTAGCAATAGTTTATCGAGCCCTGATTTGAGATCTCCCTTATATTCCAGTAACTCTGCTAATCTGCCTAAAGTACTGGCTAATCTATCTCGCATATAGGCATCATTTTGATTTAGAGAGTTGAGTAATTGATTTTGAGTTTCTTCTTGGAGCTTAATTGCAGTATCGAGTTCGCCAAGGGAGGTTAATGCACTCGCTAACCAAGAGCGCGCATTGGCTACATCGGCAATCAGTTGGCTATCTTCGGGGGCTTTGGCCAGTGCCAAGAGCTTTAAGCGTAATGATTCCTCAAAATCTTGCTGTGCCTTGGCAAAGTCCTGCTGCTTCATCGACACTGAGCCCAAGGTGTTATGGGCATAGGACAGCTCCATCAGCGCATCTTTATCCTCGGGCGCTAGGGCATACATGGTTTGGCTATAGGCTAAGTACTGCTCGAAGAACGGGCGTGATGCGGCCCAATCACTCACATCATATTTAAGCTGACCCAACCAAAAGGCATTGGCGCCTAAGGTTTTTAGCAGGGCTAAGTTTTCGGGCTGCAATTCGAGCAGCGGCAGCATTTTTTCCTGTGCGGCGAGTAGAGCGCTGCGGGCTTCATCGATTTTATTGCGTGAATAGGCGACTTCGCCCATGGCCTCTAAGGTTTGTCCATGCTGGAAGCGGGCATCGAAGCTTAAGTACTTCTCATCGTCTTGGCTGGAGAAATCCGTGAAATATTCCAATGCCTTATTGCTGATCCCGTCGAGTAAGTCCATTCGGCCGATACCGCGCATCTTATCGGCGAAGTCACCCACCATAAACCCGAGCAGATCTTCGGCGGCGAGGCGTTTTTGCTGGGCCAGCTTTTCGGCTTCGATACTGCGAACGCTCATAATGACTGAGGTTAAGGTGAGTACGCACAGCAGGGCGACGGTAACGCGCCTCGTCCAGCGCAGCATAGTGGCGCGTTTGCTGGAGGCGGCAATAAAGTCGGTTTCCCGTTCATCTAATACAAATAAGGGGTTTTGCCTAAGGCTTTGGGCCTCTTTTAAGGGTTTACCCTCGGCCAACAAATAGGCGCTGTGTTTGGCTTCGCTGAGCCAGCGCTGGGATAAATGCTGTAGTCGGCTCTTAATACTGAGGCTGTCGTTATGCTCGCTGATCCACGCCGTCGCCCTTGGCCAGCGGCGCAGCAGGGCTTCGTGGGCGATGCTAAAACAGGGTTCACCATTTTGCAGATGGGACACAAATAAGCGGCTATCGACCATGGCTTGCACTAGGGCGGTTTCGGCCGCGCTTTGCAACTGCGACCAGCGGGCGGTGCGGCTGGTGATGGATTTTTCATCCTCACGC
This sequence comes from Shewanella sp. MM_2022_3, assembly GCF_022557375.1. Classification (NCBI taxonomy): domain Bacteria; kingdom Pseudomonadati; phylum Pseudomonadota; class Gammaproteobacteria; order Alteromonadales; family Shewanellaceae; genus Shewanella; species Shewanella sp. MM_2022_3. Next base: position 26,635 of record NZ_JAKZGV010000055.1, on the reverse strand, counting down.
AGGGTGACTAACAGGGACAAAATCCGCGGCAGACTGGCTTTTTCGGCCTCGGTTAAATGGGAGATGGCCTGCTCGGCATTTTTACCGATAGCGCCTTCGATACCGCCCAAGGTGCGATACACAGAAACCAATAGTTTGTCATCGTCGCTGCGCTGTAAATACAGCGCCTGCAAGGTGTATTGCAACATGGGCAGCGCATCAGGGTTGCTGGCGGCATCGCTACAGAGCATTTCATCGAGCGGCATGGCGGTGTCGCTATCGATTTCCCAAGTTAAACTGGCGGCAACGGCTGGCAGGCGGATCATCTGCAGCAGCTCGGTGCGAGTGGGCGGCGCTAAGTCGAAATGGGCGCCGCTGGCTTTGCCCGCCATCAGGCTGGGATAATTGACTAGCAGCGGATAAAAGTCGTTGCGACAGGCACTTAGAATCAACACCGCATGGGAAGTGGCAAGGCGCTCTAACAGCTCGATAAAGGCGCTGCGTTCGGCATCGCTAAACAGCGGCGATGATAATAAGACTTCTAATCGGTCGATAAATAAGGCAAAGCGTGGTGTAGCATAAGCCTGATTTTTAAGGCTGTGTTTACATATATCGACAATGCTTTGCGGATCTTGCTCAAGTTTGGCGGCAAGCGTATCGGCGCTCATTCCCTCAAAGACTGGGCTGTCGTTTAGCTCCCAGTCGAGCATGGCGCTGGCCAAATCGGTGAGCAGTTGTCCCTTGCTGACATCGGCAAAATCGAGGCTGCTATAGGCCACAACCCCTACGCCATTAAAGCCATTGGCGGCCATGAGGTTAGGCAATACACCAGCATTAATTAAGGAGGATTTACCGCTACCACTCGGGCCCAAAATTAAGCAGAAGGCGCGGCCAAATTGAATTTGTTGGCTAATACGATTTAGCAGCGTGCTAATTTGCTCGCTGCGGCCGAAGAACACGTCGGCATAGTTGGCGCTGTAGGCTTGCAGGCCCGGAAACGGCGAGCCGCCTTGCCAGGTTTGTGGCGTGGCGCTGGCCTCGTGGCCAACCGGAAAGCGAACCTCGGCTAAGGTGCGATAGCCGCGTTTGCGAATGGTCTCAATGTAACGGGATTCGGTGGCGCTATCGCCAAGTGCGCGACGTAACTGGTTGATAATCTTGTGCAGTGGATTGTCGCCCGTGTCGACCCCCGGCCAGCAATGGCTAACAATTTCGTCGCTGCTGACTACTTCACCGGCGTTTTGGCAGAGAAACAACAACACATCCATCGCCTTAGGCTCAAGCTGTTTAACTTGTTTGCCCAGAAGCAGGCTGTTGGCGCTGGGATTGACTTGCCATTCACCAAAAAAAAATGTGCTGTCACTCATAGGATTTCCATTGCTTGAGCATCGACTAAGGCGGGCAATCGCGGTGCCGTTAGCCATTGTTATTTTTATATTCCATTTGCATATTTTGCTATGGGGTGTTGCGTCAAAACATTGGCATTATGCCTAGACACTTTGTTATTTAAAAGCAGTAAGCTTTTATAATCAATGTAAATTTTATCTTGAAATTGTGACAGCATTTTGTACTGATACCCATGTGCTGTCACAGGGTTAGGGGATTGCGCGATAATTGCACTTTCACTTGGGTAAACGCTTGGCTTGGCTGCATTAACTCGGATGACGGGTAAAAAAAGAGTGCCCAAGCTGGGCACTCAAAGCGGTTGGGAAGGGAGAAATGGGTTAAATTGAGTTAGCGCGTAAGCACCAGTGCGTTGGCCTGAAAACTTAACCGTGCCATTTGCCCTTGGTCTTGCAGCTCTAGCTCGTTGAGTTCAAAGGGCGGTTGTAGACCGGAGGCTTGGATAAGTTTGGGGTCAAACATCAGCTTGAGTTTGGGGGATTCGGGCGTTAACCAGTTGGCTGCTTGGGTACGCATGATCGCCACTTTTTGGCCCTCGGCATTGGTGCCCGTGAGCACGCCACTCAAACCAAAGCGTCCCGCCTCGGCGACAGTTAGCACAAAGTTGACTTGATTCGGCACGCCTTTGTCCCACACTGTCAGCACTTCTGGCTTGATGCTGGCCGAGTTCACATAGGACTTAAAGGCGGTTTTCACCGTACGCTGCACTGGGCGGCCATCGACCTGAGTCTGGACTGTGACTTCGATTTCACTCAGCCCCGCATTGCTGTTGGCAAGGGGCAAGTCCGCGGGCACTAAAGCCTGCCATTCATCCCCCTGTTTCACCATGGTCAGCGCTTGCTCTGTGCCATCGGCTTGCTTGAGTTTGGCCTGAGGCGCAAATTGATTATTGCTTTGGCTTAAGGCGAGTTTTACCCCAAGCGTTTGGGCATCGGCTGCAATTGCGCTGGGCGCCTTGATGCTCAGTTGATAGGGCGAGCCTTTTTCCTTCACGTTGACCAGATAGTTGGCCTTAGCGACCAAGGGCTGACTGACTTGTAGGCGATATTCTCCGGCCGTGGCCTTTTCAGACATTTGCAGCGCGCTGGAGTCATCGGCGAGTCCTGCGCTGGCTAAGGCGTCGGCGCTTACCAGCGACTTAACTAAAGATTCCGTTGCTTGCGGGCTGCTGGCGTTTTTACCCTGCGGCGTTTGGTCTATCCGCTGAATTTGCACCCGCTCGGGGGCTACGGCATCGGCATGCATCAAGGCGCCGCTGCTGATATCGCCGCGGGGCGCTATTCGCACTAAGCTGCCCGCTTGGCTCAAGTTAAGCTGAACGCCAGCATTTAGCTCGGCGCCAGTGACATTAAGCCAATACTCATCACTCTGGCTTGCCTGCTCAAGCACGGGCTGACTGGCTTGGTATTCGCCATAGAGCGGGGTGATAAAGCTGACATAATCGGTACTGGTATTAATTGGCGCGAGAGTTGGCGAGGCGATATTAGTATCGACAAGGTCGCTCTGCGTCGGCGCGGCTAAGGTTAAGCCCTTGGCATACATTGGGCTGGCTTCTTTTTGTGGCTCAGGCGTGGGTGAATCATCCTGACAGGCACCGAGCAGGCTAGCTAATATGGCCAAGCTGACCGCTTTGCTTAAGGTGCGGAGTGTAAAAGGTGGCATAGTGAGCTCCTTAAATATGATTGCGGATCAGCGTGTCTAAGTTAAAGCAGGCACGGCGACTCTGCTGATGGCTTAACGGTTCTTGGCCTCGGGTCTTTTGTTTATCGGTGAACCAGACTGTGCCTGCGGCTTTTTGGGAGCTGCAATTTAAGAAGCCGTCGGAGCAGCTATCGAGCCAGTTTTGGGTAGTCTCGAGAGCGACCTGATATTGATAGCCTGCGCAGTAGCTGTCGCTGTCCCAAATGGCGGAATCCACATCCGAGCCGACAACCACCTCGAAGGGCTTACCTAAACTCGGGCGACCCGAGGTGCCATAGAGCCAAGTGTTGTTGTAGTTTGCCATCCAGCCGACTTGCTGCTGTTTGACCGCATTGCTGCCATAGCCTAAGAGCCAACCTAGAGTCGTTTCGAACACATTGCCTTGATTGACTGCATCGGCCAGCGGCGTGCCGCCACTCGATGGCGCGAGGGCGATGACTCTGGAGGTGGCTTTGATCACCGCAGGATAACGGCTGTCCCAGGTGGGGTTTGATAAAATCCAGCGCACCACATTACCGCCATTGGAGTGGGTGAGCAGGATTAAATCATCAATATTCTTCGCTTGAATAAAGCTATTGAGCTGAGTGGCGAGGCAACCCGCGGCCGTTTCTTCCCACATATATTGGTCGAAGTCACAGTTGATAACAGTGTAATTATTGGGGACGGGGATCCCTTGGCGCACTGAGTTAACAAATTCCGAAGTCCAATAGTCGGCTAACGCATTGGTTTGTTTTCCGGTTCCGTGAACAAAGGCGATACCTGTTGCGGCAAAAACCGCGGGGCTGACAGCTAACAGACCCAAGAGCATTAAGGTGTTTTTTATCTTCATGGGTGTTTCTCATCTCTAGTGATTGAGCGCGGCCTTACAGTGCATTGCAATCGTGAACATTAATCAGGTGTCTGTGTCGATTGACATCGCTGCACTCTGGTGCAAGGCAATCTTAGGCTGGTTTTAAGGAATGCTGCGCAGTAAAACCACTGGGAGTAAAAGTTCACAAGCTGAGTGACCTTGCTATGGTGGACAGGGTAGACTCTTACTCTGGCTTATTAACCTAGTCGCAACATTTGGGGCTGGCAAGCAAAAATTCGCTATACAATTTAATGACATAGCGACAATCTTTTGACTTTGTTTTAATATGACCTAACCGACAGCTAATTGCTTGATCAGTAAACGCTAATAAAACGTATAGCGTATTTAGCCGTTTGAATTGGCTGGGATGGCTCAAAAATTATTTTTACTTTAACGTTTTGGATCGTTATTGGTTCTATAGCGTTTTCACACTTATTGGGAGGCACCTTTGGCCATCACACAACAGGAAATGAGCCGCTGTTTAACCGAACTCAATTGCCGTAGCAATTTTTCGGTGAAGAGCATTACCGAATATATGTTGCCAGGTACTAAGGAAGCCTTTTACCTGCATATGGATGGCAAAACGCCGCAACTGATTATTCGCCCCGCGTTTGAGATATTTTCGGGTGAATTTACCACCTTAGCAGGCGTGCATGCTAAATATGACTATTACCACAGCGCGGAAATGACGCGATTTCCCAAACGTTTACATAAAAGTCTGACTGAAACCCACTATGGATTGGCCTTTAGTTTTGATTCCATTGAGGCGGTGCAGCAATTTATTGAGCGTTTAAGCGCTATCGTCAAAGGGGCTTAGGATTTCATCAAAGATAAATACAAGCCTTAAGAGTGGTTTTAAACCTCTGATATTTTAGGCTTAAGCTTTTAGGTTAAATTCCTCAATTTTAACCAAAATGAGGAATTTAACTGCTGCCTTTTCCAGCAGCTTTTCAGTATATTCATCAATAGATGAATTCTGCTGGAGAGGCTTATGTCGGTTATCCCTCGTCGCCCAAGAGGTGTGGTTCCCTTTGCCGCCCAATCTGGGCTGTCTATGGCTGCGGGTCGCCCGAAAGGCAACTCTGATGCACGTCAACGGCTGATCACCGCCGCGGTGACGCTCTTTAGTGAACGCAGTTATCCCACTGTATCTACTCGTGAAATAGCCCGTGAGGCTGAGGTGGATGCGGCGCTTATCCGTTATTACTTTGGCTCTAAGGCTGGGCTATTCGAGCAGATGGTGCGTGAAACCCTCGAGCCTGTGATTGCGCGTTTGCGTGAAATCTCCTGCGCTCAAGCACCTAATGATATTGGCGAACTGATGCAGATCTATTATCGGGTGATGGCACCTAATCCCGGATTACCCCGATTAATCGTGCGTGTGTTGCAGGAAGGCGATGGCACCGAGGCCTATCGGATCATGTTGTCGGTGTTTGAGCAAATTCTGTCCCTCTCGCGCCAATGGGTTGAGTCGGCATTAGTGAATGCTGGATTACTCAAAGCAGGGCTAGACCCCAATTTAGTGCGCCTGAGTTTTATCAGTTTGATGGTGTTTCCGCTGATTGCTCCCCCGGTTTTAATGCGTCAGTTTGGCCTGTTTAGTAGCAATGCCGAGGATTTAGAACGTTTGGCACTGCACAATATGAAGGTGTTTACTCAGGGCGTATTACGTGAACCTAGGAGTGAATGATGAGTGTATCTAATGGGTTAGCTGTGATGTCGGTTAAGGCGCGACGACTATCTCCCCAAAGATGGGGCAAGCTGGTGAGGAGTCTATTGGGCGCGGCGCTGTTGCTGCTGCAATTAACAGCCTGCGGCGATGAATCCCCCCGAGTGCTGGGTACGGTTGAGCGCGATAGGTTAACCCTCACCGCCCCCGTGGGGGAGCTGATTAATCGAATTAATGTGGTCGAAGGCCAGCAAGTGCAGGCGGGGGAAGTATTACTCGAGCTGGATAGCACCGCCGCTCAGGCGCGCCTTAGCCAGCGTCAGGCCGAGCTTAAACAAGCCAAGGCAAAGCTGGCGGAAGCCGTGACGGGGGCTCGCTCGGAAGACATAGATAAAGCCCGCGCCGCCCTTGATGGCGCCAATGCCAGTGTTAAAGAGGCGCAGCAGAGTTTTGAGCGTACACAGCGGTTATTTAAGACTAAGGTGCTCAGTCAAGCAGATTTAGATGCTGCGCGCGCGGCGCGTGATACCAGCCTTGCCAAGCAAGCCGAAGCCGAGCAGAGCCTAAGACTGCTGCAAAACGGCACCCGCAGCGAGCAACTCGAACAAGCGAGAGGCGCAGTCGAGGCGGCCATGGCTGGCGTGGCACAGGAGCAAAAAGCCCTCAAGGATTTAAGCCTAGTGGCGGCGAAACCCGCTGTGGTAGATACCTTACCTTGGCGGGTGGGTGATAGGGTGGCCGCAGGGAGTCAACTTATTGGTTTATTGGCAATTGAGCATCCCTATGTGCGGGTGTATCTGCCTGCGACTTGGCTCGATAGGGTCAAGGCGGGTAACCAAGTTAAGATCCTTGTCGATGGCCGCACGCAGCCTATTGCAGGCACTGTGCGTAATATTCGCAGTCAACCGGCTTACACCCCTTTTTATGCCTTAAATGAACGCGATAGGGCGAGATTGATGTATCTCAGCGATATTGATATTTCGCCAGAAGGACAGGATTTACCCACGGGAATGGCCCTTGAGGTACAACTGCCATGAGTGCACAACAGGCTTCAGCAGGGGGGACAGTCGCTGGGACATCAGCGGCTGAAACATCAAGCGCGGCTTCTGAGTTTGCTATCGAAACCCGTGGTATGACCCGCGCCTTTGGCGGCATCAATGCGGTAGAAAATCTCGATTTGGCGATCCCTAAGGGCACGATTTATGGGTTTTTAGGCCCCAATGGCTGTGGTAAATCGACCTCCATTCGGATGTTGACTGGGCTGCTTAGCCCGACCTCGGGGGATATTCGGGTGCTGGGCGAAACCTTGCCCGGCGCCGAGGAAAAACTGCGCCGCCGCATTGGCTATATGACGCAAAAATTCTCCCTCTACGACAATTTGTCGGTGCGGGAAAACCTGGAGTTTGTGGCACAAATTTATGGGCTGAATCGTCGCCAAACCAAGGCGCGTTTAGCCGAGTTATTAAGCCTGTACGATTTGGCTGGGCGCGAGAAGCAAATGGCGGGCTCCATGAGTGGCGGGCAAAAGCAACGTTTAGCCTTAGCCGCAGCGACCTTACATCACCCTGAGCTGTTATTTCTCGATGAGCCGACGTCGGCGGTGGACCCTGAAAATCGCCGCGAGTTTTGGGAACGGCTGTTCGATCTCTGTGCTCAAGGCACCACGATTTTAGTCTCGACCCACTATATGGATGAGGCCGAGCGTTGTCATGGTCTGGCGATTTTAGAGCGTGGGATAAAACGTGCCGACGGCTCGCCACAACAATTAATGGCCGCCATGGGCGCGCGGGTGATTGAAGTGTCGGGGGATGATTTACGCACACTAAAACAATCACTCATAAGCGACGTTAACGTGTTATCGGCGGCGCAGATTGGTAGCCGTTTACGGGTATTAGTGCAAAGTTCGATTGCAGATCCGCTGGCTTGGTTAAGCCCAAGGGTTGCTGGGCGGGCACTGACTGAAGTGCGCCCAAGCCTTGAGGATGTGTTTGTGACTTGCACGGGTGGACGTGCCCAACTAACGCCGCCAAACGGCAGTCAGGCCACGACAGTGGAGGCTCAAGATGCTAGGTAGAATTTGGGCCGTAGTGGTCAAAGAACTCAGGCAGTTATCGCGGGATCGCATGACCTTCGGCATGATAGTGATGATCCCCTTAGTGCAGTTGATGCTGTTTGGGTATGCTATCAATACCGATGCGCGTCATTTGCCCGCAGGTTTAGTCAATTTAAGTGACTCCGCCTATAGCCGTGCTTTAGTCAAGGCGGTAGAAGCGACCCAAGTCGTTGATTTTAAAGATCGCTATTTGAGTGTCAACGAGGCGGAAGCAGCGATCACCCGCGGCGAAGTGAAAGCCGTGCTGTATTTAGGTGCCGATCTTGACGAGCGTTTAGTACGGCATCCGGCGTTTGCAGGGCAGACCTATTTTGCCGAGCCTGTCGGTCAATGGTTGGTGGATGGCTCGGATACTGTGGTCGCCTCCACCATTCGCAGTTTAAGACAAATGCCGCTGGATGAAATTGCGGGCAGGGCGGTCAAATCCAATCCCCCCAGTTTTGAGGTGGTGCAGTATTTTAACCCTGAGCAGCGATCTGTGGTGAATATCGTCCCCGGCCTCTTAGGGGTCATTTTGACTATGACCATGGTGATGTTTACCTCGGCCGCGATTGTGCGCGAACGCGAGCAGGGCAATATGGAGTTTTTAATCACCACGCCGGTGAGGCCGCTTGAGCTAATGCTAGGTAAAATAACCCCTTATGTGTTAGTCGGCTTTGTGCAATTGGCGATTATTCTTACCGCTGGGTATTTGCTGTTTGCTGTGCCGATTCGCGGCGGTTTGGACTCGATTGCGCTGGCGGCCATGTTGTTTATCTGCGCCAGTTTGACCTTAGGCCTAGTGATTTCGACCATCGCGAAAACCCAGTTACAGTCGATGCAAATGACGGTGTTTATCCTGCTGCCATCGATTTTGTTGTCGGGTTTTATGTTCCCCTACGAGGCCATGCCCGTAGCGGCGCAGTGGATTGCCGAGGCGTTACCCGCGACGCACTTTATGCGTATGTCCCGCGCGATTGTGCTGAGGGATGCCCAGGTGAGTGACTTGCAATTTGATGCCTTGTGGATGATTGGTTTTACCTGCTTGGGGCTGCTGGTGGCAAGCCTGCGCTTTTCCAAACGTTTGGATTAAGGGGCTGACTCACGCTTTAGGCGCGAGTTTTGATTTAACGCAAATTATGCGTAAAGATTTGGACTAAGTAGTTGAAATGGATGTTAGTTACTTTAGAACTCGCTTACACTGCTGCTAACAAAATGTTCCTTTTATGTGATGGCTTAGTGTGTCCCTTCGCGCGATTTATGCAGACCGATTTGTGTAAATCGATACCTGAGGTTATCAGCTCAGTGAATGTGAAGGCCTATTCGGCTGAGCAGCGCGATGCGTATCAACGTTACATCATACGCAAAAGGAATAGAGATTTAGCTTAGCGAAGGAATTCTGTATGCCTGCGATTGTGTGTCAAAGTGCCCTCGAAGCGGTTTCACTGATCCAAAGTGGCGAAACCCTGTGGACCCATTCCATGGGCGCAACTCCAAAAGTCTTATTAGATGCGCTGGCAAAACATGCGCTCACCCTTGAAAATCTCACTTTATTACAGTTACATACCGAAGGTGCTGAATCCTTAAGTCATCCCGATTTACGTGGGCATTTACGCCATCGCTGTTTTTTCGGTGGGGTGCCTACAAGGCCATTATTACAAAGTGGCGATGCCGATTATGTGCCGATTTTCCTCTCTGAAGTGCCTAAACTGTTCCGCTCCGGCGAGCAAAAAATCGATACCGCGATTATCCAAGTGTCGCCACCCGATAAACATGGCATGTGTTCCTTAGGAATTTCGGTGGAGGCCACTTTAGCCGCCTGCCAAGTGGCGGGTAAAATCATTGCCCATATTAATCCACAAATGCCCCGCACCCACGGCGATGGTTTTATTCATATCGACCGTTTTGCCGCCGTGTATGAGCAAAGCGCCAGTTTACCCATTCATTCGTTTGCCACTGGCGATGCTGTGAGTCTGGCGATAGGGAAAAATGTGGCTGAATTAGTCCGTGATGGTGATTGTTTGCAGATGGGCATTGGCGCGATTCCCGATGCGGTATTGTCCTGCCTGACCGAGCACAAAGACTTAGGCGTGCATACCGAGTTATTTTCCGACGGGATTTTGCAATTAGTTGAAAAGGGCGTGATTAACAACAGTAAAAAGCGCTTTTACCCCGGAAAACTGGTTACAGGTTTTGCCTTAGGTAGCCAGAAGTTATATGACTATGTGGATGATAATCCTGCGGTTATCTTTATGGATATCGAGCAGGTGAACGACACGTCTATTATCCGTAAAAACCCCAATGTAATGGCGATTAACTCGGCGCTGCAGGTCGATCTCACTGGGCAAGTGTGTGCCGATTCCATTGGCACTAAGATTTATTCGGGCGTGGGTGGCCAGATGGACTTTATCCGCGGCGCAGGGCTGTCCGAAGGTGGCCGCTCTGTGATTGCGCTGCCAAGTACTGCGGCGGGAGGTCGAGTTTCTCGCATCGCTAGCGTGTTATCTCCTGGGGCGGGGGTGGTAACTACCCGCGCCCATGTTCATTACATAGTGACCGAATATGGCGCGGCGAATCTTCGTGGCCGCTCGCTACGTGAACGGGCACAGGCCTTGATTAATATCGCCCATCCGGATTTTCGTGAGCAACTTTGCCGCGATGCCTTTGAAGTGTGGGGATTAAGTCTGTAGCTTTATCAATCCGTTACTCCTGAGTGCCGAGTTTGCGACTCCGTAGGCTCGGTACGCGGCTAAGCGCCAGCTATTATTCCGATTGTGGGATATTCGACACCCTCAATGTTTTGCCATGCCCAGGCGATTTAATCTGGTCAGTATGAATCGAATGGTTAAAAATCATTTTTAACTATTTGATAGTTAAGGTCATTAATGGCTTAATGACAGGAAGTTTGTCAATGTTGTACACCTTAGAGGAGACGACCTCACTCTAACAAAGTTTTGTTAAGGCCCTCCAAGACAATCTCTATCCGGCCGAGTTTTATCAACTGCTTAGCCAACCAATACTCTTTATCTTGAGTGAGAGTAGCACTGGGGCGCCCGAGGCGGGTGAAGGTGCGATGGCTATCGGCATCACCCAGTGGTATGTCCCCCTCGAGGATGGCTGTGATCATTCTTTTATGCCGATTTTCACATCTCAAACCGCCGTTGATAAGGCCATCGAATTGATGAAGAGCGAAGGCACTGAGCACCATGGGTGATGACGCTCGATGCAGAGACGCTGTTCCAAGTGCTGCTGCAATCGGGAAGCGATATGGCGCTGAACCCTAACAGCAATATGTCGAAATCCTCAGATGCACACGAAGTGCGCTTGATGTTGTCATCGCTGCTCGAGTTGGCTGAACACCTGGGGCGCTCTCGTTATTTGGCTATATCAAGCTCCATGAGTATCTCCATTTCGCGCAGATCAAAGGGTTACTGTCGAACTATAAAGCCGTCGTGAAAGCTTATCTGCTGGAGTCTTTACGCTTGGATTTTATGAGAAGTACGTCGGACCACGCCTTAAGCCCTGTCATCCATTTACGCGCTAAAAACTCAGAGGATATTAATCGTATCCGCGGGATGTGAAATTGCTTGAGCGTCAACTGAAGCGGGGCAGCTGGCCTATTAAGGTACACCATTTACATAGCAACAGCGTTGAGTCTATCACTACATTTTGCCAAGCCAAGAGTGTGCATTTTTACTGTCGCTCACTGCTGACGAGTATCAAAGGTTGGTTTAAGTGAGGTGTTTTAGGGATAAGAGCGTGGGGTTATCTCTTTGTGTGATGAACGTTCGGACTGCTTAGCAAATAAATCGACCTTAAAAGGCGTAAATCAGTCAATGGATGACATTGAATTAACCGCATATTTAACTCAGCGAGTGTTATCAATAGCTTAAGTTCAATACGGGTGACAGGGAGTATCAATGTGTGAGGACGCTTTATGTGCTTTCAGAGGACGAGTTGCAAGCGATTCAACAGCGCTTACCCGAGGATGACTTTAGCGAGTGGGAAGCCATAGTGGGGCAAATACGTTCGATATTTTCTGAATGCCTACAGCTGTTTACTCAGACTGAAGTGTATCAAGCGATACCTAAGACCGATGACTTTATTGCTTTTAGTATCGACAATGATGAATAACTGCCAGATATTTTGTCGCCATTAGTCTTGTTGTGATGATGTAAAATATTGTTTTAATAAGTATATTTATCTTTTTAATCGAATGCAGTTGCTCTCTACGATTTCTCTTTCTTCTGACTTCCACAATATACTCTCGATTTAAATGTTATACATATAATGTATTTTACCGATTGGTTAACTAGGTCAATAAACGGCCATGGAAAAATTATTACAATTGCATTGGATTTGTTTACTCATCTTTAAAATTGATACGGGGTATTTAAATGGAAGGTTTGCGCCGCCTGCTAGGAAACATGACAGTAACCAATAAGTTAAGGCTTGGTTTTGGGATCTTGTTATTGCTGATATTTATTGTAGCAGCGGCTGGATACAGGGGACTTACCTCAATCGATATCAGTAGTCGTCGGTTAGAGTTTATTGCCAATGTCGATAAAACCTTGCTTGCGGCCAAGGCCGTGCGATTAGAATTTATCGCAAATGGCGATTTAACAAAATTAGATGAACTCCAGAGCTTAATTGAAAATACAAAAAGTGGTTTACAGCAACAATTGTCAGAGTATAGCGATGCCTACGATAGACGGTATCTTCAAGAATCATTAGTGGCGATGGAACGGTATCATCAATCAATAAATCAGTTTAGTGATGTGTTTAAGCATAAACAGGCATTAAAAGTCACAGGTGCCCAAGTGGGAGCAAAGTTGGTTGCCACTTATGCGGAATTGGTCGATAGAATGACCAACAAGGCTCAAGCGACCCAAAATACTGAATTATTAAAAGATGCCTTAAGTGTTAGCCAGCAAATGACCATGTTACGTTATCACATTCGAGGCTATGTCTATGATGCTAGTGATCTTAATTTAAAAACGGCAAAAGATGCCATTGCCAGATTATCTCAGACTATTGCCACTCTTAAGGGGGAAGATACTGCGCAAGCCATACAGATACTGGATCGGTATGACCAAGATATTGATGCGTTGGTCAATGTTAACCGTGATATGGCTAACCTAACACAGTCGATGGGCGAGGCTGCACAAACATTGATGGTGAATATTCGTGAATTAGTTGACATCCAAAAGCATCAGCGGGCAGACGCGGATGCTCAAGCCAAGGAGGTGGTACTTGGTACATTAATTGTTGCCTTGGTCGTCGGTCCCTTACTGGCTTGGTTAATCAGTGGACAAATTGTTGGGCCACTTAAACAAACCCTTGTTACAGCAAGAAAAATTGCCGAAGGTGATTTAAGTAGCACTATTCACTCAGAGCGTCAGGATGAGATGGGAGAACTATTGCGTGCCATGGATGAAATGAATAGCACCCTTAGGCAAATGTTGGCACAAATAGGTGATAGCGTGGTGCAGTTGGCTTCATCGGCTGAGGTGCTTTCTTCGGTCACAGTACAAAATAGTGTGGGGATGCAAAATCAGCGTAGTGAAACTGACCAAGTCGCTACCGCGATTAATGAAATGGCTGCGACAGTACAAGAGGTCTCAACGAGTGCTGAAAATGTTGCATTAGCCGCTAAAGAGGCGGATCACACCACTGCGGTAGGTAATAAAAAAGTTATCGAAGCGGTCAGCCAAATCGAACTTTTAGCCAAGGAAATAGCGACCACTGCACATGCAATGGAGCGCTTACAATCGGAAAGTGACAGTATTGGTGCCGTCCTTGATGTGATCAAATCGGTTGCACAGCAGACTAATTTACTCGCACTAAATGCGGCCATTGAAGCTGCAAGGGCTGGTGAGGCGGGACGGGGATTTGCAGTGGTGGCCGATGAAGTGCGAAGCCTTGCGAGCCGCACACAATCCTCTACCGAAGAAATTGAAAATATGATTGTTAACTTGCAAAAAGGGACATTGGAGTCGGTACAAATGATGACCAAAAGCCGAACATTGAGTGATGGCGCAGTGTCATTATCCCGCGAAGCCGGTGAGATGTTAGTGGATATTGCCGTTGCGGTTAGCCGTATTCAGGATATGACACATCAAATCGCTGCAGCCTCGGAAGAACAAAGCGCGGTGGCAGAAGATATTAATAAAAGTATCGTGAGAGTGAGGGATATTGCCGAACAAACCGCTGATGGCGCAGCAGAAACAGCAAGCTCCGCCGATAATCTTGCTAGCCTTGGCGTTACGCTAAAAGGATTAGTAACACGTTTTCAGTTATAGGTTCGACTGATCTTATTCATGAGTATTACTGACTATGACAAACAGGCCGTAGATATCCTTAATGTGATGATTTATATCATTTAAATTTCTACGGCCTACTTCTTATGTTAGTAGGCCATAATTTCTAGTTGCTCGACGATCTGGTAGCCTTGCTCAAGCCCTACATGATTCACAATCTTCGCTTTAATTAACTCAACATAGTTTGGCTGGATATTGTCGTCATCATCAAAAAGAGCGTCGCCTGCGTCGGAGATTAGTGCTGCTAAGGCATTAAAACAGCGAGACATTTGGGCTAAATCGGTAAAAAGAAGGTTGGGCTTCCAACCACATGCGCCATGGCGAGCGAAAAGAATGTGTTCATCCTTTAAATGATAAATTAAGGGATCGCCATAGGAGCTTGCCAGTACTAGCCAATTATCATCCCAAGTAGGCTCCCGCGCTTGGGTGATACCATGCCAGCGATAACCCATTTGAAAATCGATGAGGTCTTCAAATCTTGGAAATTCAAATAGGGCAAAACCGATGTCGAGTTGGCGTGAGTCTGGTATCTCTGTGCTAAAAAAGGGCTTTAATGTTGCTGGGATAATCAAGTCCATCGTGATTACATTCCGTTGTCGTAAGCAATGAGCAGATTGCGATGCGGCGCATGTGCTATTCGCCGTGATTAAGCTATTTCCCCATGCACTCTGCGAGTAATTTAATAAAAAACTCGCTGCCCTTACGCTCACAAAATTGAATATTGCGCTCGGGGATGGACTCGGGGTCATTGTAGTTAGCAAGGGCTAACTCCATACTGGCCTCACGAATAATATGCAGGGTTGGGTAGGGGGCGCGGTTGGTAAAATTGGCGGCCGAGTCCTGTGGTTCATCCTCAAAACAATAGTCGGGATGAAAATGCGCGAGCTGATAAACGCCTTCATAGTCGTTGTCGAATAAGGCGTCGTTCGCCATATCGACGAGATCGAGGTAAGTGTAAAAGCCCTCAAATCCCCGCGGCAGAATAAACAGTGAGGTTTCGTGCTCTGGGTGCGCATCCAGGTATTGGCATTCTTCAATCAATGCCTTAAGCACTAGCTTGACTTTGGTTTGTTCAACAACAAGATAGCGAATACTGCCGCGCTCGACCTCACGTCTGGCGAAGGGGCAAATATTGTATTTCATGATCACTTTTTTCACCCAGTTATCGGTTTGTTGAGTGATCAGTTCTATCTCATTCATGTTAGTGCTTAACTCTTACGGCCAAAATTAGGGGGCGATCATAGGGATGATAGACGCCACAAGCAAGATGGCCATAGTGATATTAAAGATCTTCTGCTGGCGTTCGTTTTTCAAAATACGTTTAAGCGCCACACCAAACCCAAGCCAGACCACGGCACAGGGAAAAGCCACACATAAAAACACTGTGGCAATAGTAACCACTTGAGGTGTGAGATCCTGTTGTACTGAGGTAAAAGTGGCAATCGCGCCCACGGCCATAATCCAGCCTTTAGGATTAACCCATTGAAATGCCGCGGCTTGCAGAAAACTAAAAGGTTTAGCGATGCTCTTGCCCTCCATCTTGCTACTGCTATTGGCTATCAACCATGACAGGTACAGAAGGTATACAATCCCAATGACTTTAATCACTTGGTGGATAATCGGGTAGGCTTGAAATAGGGCGCTTAAGCCTAGGCCGATGGCGAGGATCATGGTAGGAAAGCCAAGGCTAATCCCCATCAGATGCGGAATACTGCGTTTAACGCCAAAGTTGACCCCTGAGGTCATCAGCATAATATTGTTAGGCCCAGGAGTGATCCCCGATGAAAAGGCAAACAATGCGATAGCCAGTATTAACTCCATAGATAAATTCCACACCTTTTATATATTGTCATTTTTGGCATTGTAATAGGGATATTACTCTCGAATTTAAGCGCCGAGGTATTACTATCACTGACGTTGAGCGAGGCATTCTAGCGGGTAAATTGAATCGCGCCTATACGCTGTACGGGCTTTATAAAGTAACAAATCATAACTATGTGGTGCACACTAAGGTTTCTGAGCAATATAAGTGCCGCGGTTGCCGAACGTTGCAATTTAACACTATGATGAATATCGACTTTCAGTCTGAGAAATAGCAACTATCCTTAAGCTGTAAAAATTGCCATAAGGGAAAGAGCATGTATTTACCACAAAAAATAAGACGTGTACTGACAATTGTAAGCTTGAGTTTGCTAGGTCTTACCGCCTGTGTAAGTGTGAACGATGATTCGCAAGCGCTACGAACTACTGTCGTAACTTCGGGGGATTTGAGTCAATTACCGCCGAGCGCCATGACCTATAGTTGGCATCCCACACTACAGAAGATCTTTGTTGACCGCAGGCTCGATCAACAACAAGTCTTACAACATATGCAGGACACACTTAAAAAAGTGCTGCTGACAAAAGGTTATCGCTGGGTTGAAGACCCGCAACTGGCGGACTTTCAAGTGGGGTTCGGCATCGCCATGGGCACACAAATGTCGGATGAGCAGATACTTGCCGCCGCAGGCTTAGTGCCTGGCCTGTCGAATCAAGGTGTTGATCTTAAAAAATACGATAAAGGCTCAGTGTTGATTAGCTTTTTTAAGCCAACGGGCATTGCGGGTCAGCCTTATGAGATGGTATGGCGAGTTCTTGGCCAAGGCTTTGCCAATATTAAGGATATGGACGAAGTCAAAGCCCGCTTCGATGGCTCAATCGAGGAAATGCTACTATCGCTGCCCGCCACCCATGCGGTGCAATAGGGCGGATATTTTGGCGCAGTAATCAGTACAGTCTTAAGGTGAGTCAGATGCTCGCCTAAAGAGCTCGCTGGAACACGAGTTTAGGATGTCGCAATGATAGACTAGACAATTCAGTTAGCTATTTACTTACCTATCTACAGATGACAGGTATTTTTACCGGACTAGGATGTACGTCCGCAGAGGACTTATAAAGGGAGATTATGATGGCACAAAGTATCTTTGTTAATTTGGCGGTTGAAAGTGTTCAACAATCAAGGGCTTTTTACGCTGGTCTAGGGTTTGGCATCAATGATCAATACAGCAATGAGCAGGCTGCTTGCGTGGTGATCGCGGACAATATTTATGTGATGCTGCTGGCGAAGCCTTTTTTTGCTGGTTTTACCGATAAGGTGATTGCCGATGCCATGCCACGACAGAGGTACTCAATTGCCTAGACTGTGACAGTCGAGAACGTGTCGACCAATTGGTAAAACTTGCTGAACTGCATGGTGGCAAAGCCTATCGTCAAGCTCAAGCTCAAGATCAAGGGTTTATGTACGGCCATGCGTTCGAAGATCCCGATGGACATATTTGGGAACTTGTCTATATGGAAGCGCAAGTTAGTTAGTACATTGCCTTTCAAGCCAAGCGTTGCTAAGCCAAGAATAGCGCGCGTTGTGTAGGGCTTCGCCTTAGCACAACGCGGCGCAAGCTAGTTGCTTAAGGATACACTCACTTCATAGGCGGTGAATTTGCGGATATTAATCACGCCCGTATCGAACAGTAAATATTGGCCTTTGATGCCCTGTAAAATTCCGCTGACCACGGCGTCTTTATCAAAATTGTGTGAGCTGATTTTTTTGGGGAAAACTTCAATCGGATAATGAATGGTTTGAATGTCTTCCTGCAATCGCTCGATGCTGTAATCGCCTTTTTGCATAGCGATTTCATGCAGTTTAGCTTCGATGTGAGGGATCAGTTCCGCAGCCTTAGCGTTCAAATCGATATCATCGGCATGGCCCTTTAACATGGCTTGCCAGTGCGTTTTATCGTTGATGAGCTTGGCTAATTCCACTTCTACTAAACCCGAGATTTGTCGTGTCGACACTTTGAAAATCGGTAAACCTTGGGTGGCGCCTTGATCTATCCAGCGGGTGGGCAATTGTGTGTGGCGGGTGATGCCGACCTTAATGCCTGAAGTATTGGATAGATAAACATAATGCGGCACAAAACAATGGCTTTGCGCCCACTCTGGCTCCCGGCAAGTACCTTGGTCAAAGTGACAGGTTTCGGGCTTCATGATGCACATATCGCAACTGGCGAGCTTTTGCATACACACAAAGCAATGGCCTTGCGAATAGCTTTTTTTGGTCTTGTTGCCACAGTTACAGCAGAAGATGTTACCCGTGTGGGTAAGTGTCAGTGGCTTGCCAATTAAGGGATTCAGTGGCAGCAACTCGTCGCCAACAACCAGTTGATACTGTACTTGTTGCGCCTCATCTAAGTGTGCGCGCAGCTTTTTTAGCGTTCCTAACATAGGTGTTCCTAGTTTTTATTGTGTCACTGGGTTGGGCAAGGCTTCCCAGCGCACTTATGCATTCGTCATTGCTTGGTGTGCAGTATACAAGATTATCTAGTCGAGTTTAGATAGGAATTTTCGATTGATACCCCAACTTGATTTAAATGTACGGCGGTTAACGGGGGTCAATGAACTGTCAATTAACTTGTGGTGAGTGCGTCAGTTTGTTATTCACTTGTAGGTTATTTTGGACAAGCGTCCAGCATCTCGGTAATCTTGTCATCCTTTTTAATCATTGAGACAGTATCTTGCCTGCCAATTTTTTACTCTTGTTAGCCGCTGCCATTTGGGGCTTTGGTTTTGTCGCGCAAACCTTAGGAATGGAGCATTTATCGCCCTTTGCATTCAACGGGCTACGTTTCTTAATTGGTACGCTGTCACTCGTTCCACTGGTGTGGTACTTGGCTCGGCAAGGTAAAATTCATCTCGGTACACCCAAAGATTTTGCCATTGGCTGCGTGGCGGTAGGCGGATTGCTGTTTGCAGGCGCCTCATTGCAACAGGTGGGGCTGCTGTATACTACCGCGGCCAATGCGGGTTTTATCACTGGGCTTTATATTGTGTTAGTGCCGATTTTGGGGCTGGCGCTGAAACATGCTACTGGCGCAAATACATGGTTGGGGTGTGCCGTTGCATTAGTGGGGTTATATTTTTTAAGTATTAAAGACGGCTTTCACATTGGTTATGGCGATATGCTGCAATTGATTGGCGCACTGTTTTGGGCGATGCACATTTTGGCGGTAGATCATTTTGCCAAGCGGATTTCGCCAGTGTTACTCGCCATGATGCAATTTTTGGTGTGCGGCGTATTAAGCCTGCTGGTGTCTGCGGCCATTGAGGTTACGACAGTCGATAAAGTGATTGCCGCCTGGGGCTCACTGGCCTATGCGGGGCTGATTTCAGTGGGTATTGCCTATACTTTGCAGGTGCTAGCGCAAAAGCATGCGCATCCTGCCCACGCGGCAATTATTTTGAGTTTAGAAACTGTGTTTGCGGCCATCGGCGGTATTTTATTCCTTGGGGAGAGCTTAGGGCTGCGCGCCTTGGTTGGCTGCGGTTTGATGCTGCTCGGTATGCTGATTTCTCAAGTGCCGCTGCGTTATTTGATTAAGTCTCGGCACCAGAACGTTAGCTAAGTCTCTATAAAAAACGCCGCTGGCAGTGCCCGCGGCGTTTTTTGTTAAAAGTGTTGAAACCTAACGGCTGAGTTTATCCAGCACTAAGTCATCACCGAGGGCGTAGAGGGATTGCATTAGTTGCTCCTCTTGAGCAAGGTCGGTCAAGCCTAAACCTATGGTGGCGCGAAAGAGGGCGATGCCAGTATGGCCAGCGGTTTCAAATTGACTGCTAAATTGCTCGATATTGATACCAAGCGCAGTGATCCGATTGGAGATATCCAGCACTAATCCGGGTCTGTCGTAGGACACTAAACTGTAGGTCAGCCGCTTTATGGGTTTGAGGGCGACTGAGGTTTTAGCATAGGTGAGGGTGAGCCCGTCGATACACTCTAAGGCTTCAATCAGTTCGTCCATTTTCAGGGAAGGCACTTCGAGTAACAAAATGGCGGCAAAAATCCCGTCGATATGGCGCAATTCTGAGTCGAGCCAATTGCCGCCATGGCGACTCACGGCGTGGGCGATTTGCTCTACTAATCCTTTTCTATCAGGTGCTTGAAGCGTGATTAAATATCGTAGCATGGCGACTGACTCCTATTTTTTGTAAAAGGCACCTGTTTTACAACGGGGTGTAACACAACTGTCATCTTTGCGTCATATAATTCAACGCACTTAGAATGAAGGGTGTTGTTATTGCTCAGTTTATGCTCAAACAGTGTAAGCATAGCATTTCGCAATTCCTAGCGAAAAAACTCACAGGCTTTAATAATAGAGGTTCTTAATGGAAAGTCAGGTCATTCAACCTGGTTCTGCGCCGCACAGTATGCTGAAAGGCGGACGTTCAAGTCGCAGGGCATTTAAGGATAAAGCGGCTCAAATTGGGGTCACGATTGGCGGCACTATGGTGTTTGTCGCCTTATTGTTGATCTTCTTCTATTTGTTATACGTGATTAAACCCATTTTCGACAGCGCGGATGTGACTCCAGTAAAAAGCGTGAGTTATCAACATGCTGAAGTCGCGACCCTGATGGTCGGTGCTGATGAGCAAAATGAGGTAATGTATCGCGTAGCAGCCGATGGCCAAGTGGATTTCTACACTGTTGCCGATGGCAGCTTACTCTCCAGTTTTACCCCGCCATTACCTGCTGGTGTGAGCGTGACCAGCGCCGCGATTGCTGCGCCGAGTGAGCAACGTTTTGCCCTAGGTTTGAGTAACGGCCAAGCCCTAATCGTGGGCATTGAGTTTGGGTTAAGCTATCCCAATAATAAACGTCTTATCACGCCAAAACTGCGTTATAGCGCAGGTGAAACGCCGATCACGATTGATGAATCTGGTAGTGCTATCAACCATTTAGCCTTTAGTTTCAGTAGCGATAAAATCACCTTTGCCTACCAAGATAATAATGGCATTTGGCGTTTAAGCCGTCTTGAAGGTCAAGAAAACATGATGACCGAAGAGATTGAGTGGACAACGACGAGTGCACTGCTCCCAGATGCCCCTAAAAAGGCGGCGCACCAATTAATGACCCCTGATCAACGCCAACTGATGTTGCAGATGGGCAATAAAGTGTTTGTTTACAATATTCGTGACATTGAAAATATCGATTTAATTCAAGTTATTGATGCCGAAAAGGACAAGTCTAAGGTTAATAATATTGCCTTGCTTGCAGGTGCTAGCTCGATTTTAGTGAGTTATGACAGCGGTGTGGTGACCCAGTACTTTCAAGTAAATGGTCCAAAAGGCCGTTTATATAAAGAAATTCGTGAGTTTTCGGGCTTACCACCTGTTGCCTCTATGGCTTCTGAGTTTTACCGTAAAAGCTTTGCTGTGGTGAGCCCCGAAGGTGAGCTATCACTGCTTTACACCACTAGTGAGCGTGAACTGTTTGATAAAACCTTTGACCTTAAAAATCCGGGAGCCATGGGGTTTAGCCCACGTTCAAATGGCTTAGTCGTCGAAGCGAACAACAAGCTAAATATTTTCAACGTCGAAAACGCTCATCCCGAGGTATCTTGGAGCGCGTTGTGGAATAAGGTGTGGTACGAAGGTTACCCTGAGCCAAAATTTGTGTGGCAATCCACCTCGGGCAGTGATGACTTTGAAGCCAAGCTGAGCTTAATGCCATTGGCCTTTGGCACCATGAAGGCCGCATTTTACGCCATGTTATTTGCTGTACCATTAGCGATTGCAGGCGCGATTTATACCGCTTACTTTATGTCGCCTAAGGTGCGCGGCATTGTTAAGCCAACCATCGAAATCATGGAAGCTTTACCGACGGTTATCTTAGGTTTCCTCGCAGGACTTTGGTTAGCTCCGCTGATTGAAGAACACTTGCCGGGCATCTTAGTGCTGCTGATCTTGCTGCCGACCTCGATTTTGCTTTCAGCCTATTCTTGGAGCAAGTTACCCGGTAAATGGAAACAACGTTTACCTGAAGTCTATCAGGAGCTGATGCTGATCCCGGTTATCTGCTTTGTGGGTTGGTTCTCCTTTGCCATCAGTCCGATGATTGAAGTGGCATTGTTTGATGGTAACACTCGCCAATTTATCACTAACGAATTAGGCATCACCTTCGACCAACGTAACGCGCTGGTGGTGGGGATCGCCATGGGCTTTGCGGTGATCCCAACCATTTTCTCGATTGCCGAAGATGCGATTTTCTCTGTGCCTCGCCACCTGTCTAACGGCAGTTTGGCCTTGGGCGCAACGCCTTGGCAGACACTGACTCGGGTGGTCTTACTCACCGCAAGTCCGGGGATTTTCTCGGCGGTGATGATGGGCCTTGGCCGCGCTGTGGGTGAAACTATGATCGTACTGATGGCAACGGGTAACACCGCCATTATGGAATGGAGCGTGTTTGAAGGTATGCGGACATTAGCGGCTAACATTGCGGTAGAAATGCCTGAATCGGCAATTGGTAGCTCACATTATCGTGTGCTGTTCCTCGCAGCCTTTGTACTGTTCGTATTCACCTTCTTCTTTAACACCATTGCCGAAGTGGTAAGACAGCGTCTGCGTGACCGCTATAGCTCGCTGTAATGGAGATAAGATAATGATACTAAATACTATTTCGCCAATGACCTTGAGAGGTTTGTGCAATGGGTAAGTGGGTAAAATCAGGCTCGCCATGGATTTGGATGACGGGTGGCGCGGTGAGCATCAGTTTGATTGCAGTATTAGGTTTGTTACTGCTGATTGCATGGCGCGGATTAAGCTTTTTTTGGCCTGCGACGATTTATCAATGGGAACTTGAAGATAGCTCGGGTGTACGGTCAACCTTAATCGGTGAAATCTACGATAGGGAAGAAGTGCCAACCGAGCGCTTAACCGCCGCAGGCCATGTGTTTAAACAGCCACCCGGTGAGTTTGTGACCCGTTATTTAGTCAAGACCGGTAACCGTGAATTTGTGGGCCTAGATTTCCGCTGGATTTTAGCGACTGACATTATTAGCCGTAGTGAGCCAGCTGATGTCGCAATGCTTGAGCGGACGAAAAACGGTAATTTTTACGGTTACCCAGTAGCCGTGATTGAAAACGGTAAACGCTTAGAACTTAAAAACGATGCGCTTGAATCCTCCTTAATGGAGCATATTGAGCGCGCAGTCGCACTGTCTGACAAAGCCTTATCACTGCAAAAACAAGATATTGGCTCGATTAACTACAACATCGAAAAACTGCGTCTAAAAGAGCGCCGTTACGAGTTAGATGGTGAGCTGACCGATAGTCGCAAGCAGGAGTTAGCCGCGGCGAAACATTCGCTCGAACAAGACTATAAAGTACTCGAAAAACAGCTGTTTGCCCTGCGTGATGAAGCGGCTCGCGACGCTGTGATTGTACGCGATATGCGCGGTGTTGAGGTGGAACTTAAATTAGACACTGTGCTGGATGTCACCTACGTCAACCACTTAGGCTTGATGGGAAAAATCGGTAAATGGTTTGTCGGGGTTGGCCGTTTCCTGCTGGATGACCCACGCGAAGCCAACACTGAAGGGGGGGTATTCCCTGCAATTTTCGGCACAGTATTTATGGTGATCTTAATGGCCATTATTGTTACGCCATTTGGGGTGATTGCCGCGATTTACCTGCACGAATATGCCAAAAAAGGCCCAATTACTAAGATGATCCGCATTGCGGTAATCAACTTAGCGGGTGTGCCATCGATTGTGTACGGGGTGTTTGGTCTCGGGTTCTTCGTATACATGATGGGCGGCTCAATTGACCAACTGTTTTACGCCGAAGCATTACCATCACCGACCTTTGGTTCGCCAGGGGTGATTTGGTCGGCGCTGACCTTAGCGATTCTGACATTACCAGTGGTGATTGTATCGACCGAAGAAGGCTTAAGCCGTATTCCTAGCGCGGTGCGTCAAGGTAGTTTGGCACTGGGCGCGACTAAGGCCGAAACCCTATGGCGGATTGTGATCCCGATGGCAAGCCCTGCGATCATGACGGGTTTGATTTTAGCTGTGGCCCGCGCTGCTGGTGAGGTAGCACCGTTAATGCTGGTGGGTGTAGTGAAATTAGCACCGACATTGCCACTGGACTTAAACTTCCCGTTCGTGCATTTAGAACGTAAATTCATGCACTTAGGGTTCCATATTTATGATGTGGGCTTCCAGAGTCCTAACGTTGAAGCAGCACGTCCTCTGGTATACGCCACCTCCTTCTTGCTGGTAACAGTGATTGTGGCACTGAACTTAACCGCGATTAGTGTGCGTAACCACTTACGTGAAAAATATCGTTCGCTTGAGCATTAATCAGCGATTATCCTGAAAGTATTAGGACTGAATATGATTTCTATAGATTCGACAGCCATGAAAACCAATAACTTTGACTTAGCAAACTTGAGCCAGAACGATACCGCGCTGGAGATCCGCAACTTAGACCTGCGCTATGGCAATAAGCAAGCGCTATTCAATGTGTCGATGAAGATCCCAAAGAAGCAAGTTACGGCGTTTATCGGCCCCAGCGGTTGTGGTAAATCCACCTTATTGCGTTGCATTAACCGCATGAACGATCTGGTGGACAACTGCCATATCGACGGCGAGATTCTGCTGCACGGTCAAAATATTTATGACAAAAAGATCGACGTTGCTGCCCTGCGCCGCAACGTAGGTATGGTGTTCCAGCGTCCTAACCCATTCCCTAAGTCGATTTACGAAAACGTGGTTTATGGTCTGCGTCTGCAGGGCATTAACAACCGCCGTGAACTCGATGAAGCGGCGGAGCGTTCGCTACGCGGCGCGGCGATTTGGGATGAAGTGAAAGACCGCCTGCACGATAACGCCTTTGGCTTATCCGGTGGTCAGCAGCAACGTTTGGTGATTGCCCGTGCGATTGCCATTGAGCCAGAAGTATTACTGCTCGACGAACCTACTTCGGCACTCGACCCGATTTCAACCTTAACCATCGAAGAGCTGATAACCGAGCTTAAGACTAAGTACACAGTGGTTATCGTTACCCACAACATGCAACAGGCGGCGCGGGTGTCGGACCAAACGGCCTTTATGTATATGGGCGAATTGGTGGAATACGCCGATACCAACACCATTTTCACCACACCGAAAAAACGTAAGACCGAAGACTACATTACCGGCCGTTACGGTTAATCACCTTGCCCTTGGCAGTAGGTGATGTGAGTGATAAGCGATTAACGAAATAAGCCACCGCCTAGAACAGAGTTAAGCATTGCAAACTCCATCTAGGCGTTGATACAGTTGAGTAAAAGGTTGGCCAAATGGAAAATATGAATTTAAACAAACATATCTCTGGGCAATTTAACGCCGAGCTAGAAGATATTCGTAACCGTGTACTCGCTATGGGTGGCTTGGTTGAGCGTCAATTAGAGCAAGCCATCGACGCCTTAAGCACCTTAGATGCCGAATTAGCGCAAAAGGTGATCTTAGGTGACCATAAAGTCAACGGGATGGAAGTCTCGATTGACGAAGAATGTACCCGCATTATCGCCAAGCGCCAGCCCGCAGCGAGCGACTTGCGGATGATCATCGCGATTTCAAAATCGATTGCTGATCTTGAGCGTATCGGTGACGCCTGTGTGCGTATTGCCAAGGCAGCATTAGATAAGCGATTGAATAATCAGCAGCCTTTATTAGTCAGTATTGAAAATATGGGCCGCCATGCGACTCGTATGCTCCACGCCACTTTAGATGCATTAGCCCGTATGGATGCAGAGTCTGCATTGGAACTGCACAAGGAAGACGCTAAACTCGACCGTGAATATGAAGGTATTATCCGTCAATTAATGACCTACATGATGGAAGATCCACGCTCAATCCCCGATGTATTAGACGTACTCTGGGCAGCCCGTGCGGTTGAACGTGTAGGCGACCGCTGTAAAAATATCTGCGAATATATTATTTACTACGTAAAAGGCAAAGACGTTCGCCATACTTCCTACGAAGATATGGAAAAGGATATGAAGAACTAAACGCCTTTTATCACAAGGCGTTATCCACAAACGCTCTGCCTAACCGCAGAGCGTTTTTGTTTAGATGTTTAAATGTAAGAGGGCACTTGATCGTCGTTGCTGATTCTGATTGGTAGGTGAGACATAGCATTTGTTTAACGATACGGTGAATAGAAACCTAGGGTTTCTAAGATTATGAATGAGAGCAATGGTCGTTCTCATGCATCCCTGCATTGCACGACATTCAGGCGTCCTGCCTATCAGATGGCGAGCTGACAGTTATGGAAGTTGTTCAAGCAGTCCTTTGATGCTCGCCCAGTCTGATGTCAATGGATTCACAAATGCCGCAATGGCATGGATGTCCTTGCTCTAGTTGTTCAAACCATTTGAGCTAGAACGGGTTGTAGGTAACCTAAAAGTGCATTATGTTTTTGATTTAAAATTGGTGGCCGATTTATTTGGTTTACTGGTACAGGTGATGAAATATTGGGTAGCCTTGCTAAGTCAACGATAGATATGGCTGCTACACAAGCAACACTAAATGAGAATACGGAAAAACTTGAAGATGCAATTAAAGAAATTAAAGACTAAATCAAATATTGCAGGTTTATTTTTAATAATATCCATAACGGCATTTTTTTGGTTTTCATTTATTAATTCTATTTTAATTTCAAATGAAAAAATTGAAGGGGTTCTGTTTGGATATGACTGCAAAATAAATTCTAGGTTTAATAAAAAGTATGATTATGATATTTATATTGAAAATGGAGGACGT